>NZ_JCAJRU010000015.1:0-40017 GCF_059447605.1 Paenibacillus sp. N119s
TGATCTTGGGAGCTTCGTTTGTAAATGCTGCTTTTATCCTGGCAAACCATTACGGTCTCCCTGAAGCTCCAGTAACCAAGCAGGAGCAAAGCTATGTAAGTAAAGATGGGCGATTTCAGATTTCAGCCCCGTTAGATTGGTCAACAGACCCGGACCAGGAAGAACAAGAAGGTATTGCGATATTCAATCCGTACATTCAGAAGTCTGTTATCGTACTCTCCAGTTCAAAAGAGAAATTAGGTAATGTGACGCTCCAGTACTACACAGAGAAAGTTCAAAACAACATGACTAAAATGTTTAATCTCTCTACAGTAGGGCCTTCATCCAACACCACGATTCAAGGATATCCGGCCATTGAGTTCACAATTAAAGGACAGAAGGATGTAAACCATTATGTCACTCATGTAGCCATTATTGAGACTGAAAATAATTTCTACAAGATCATCGCGTATACACCTGCATCAAAATATAGCCGTTTGAGGAAAGAACTTCATGATATTACCTATAGCTTCCGTGAGGTTCGCCCTTAGACAGGGTGACGGTTGATGAAAGAATGAGACACAAAAGACAGGTGCTCCTGGATTGGAGCCCTGTTTTTTTGCGTACAACTATTCTTCACAACTATGATAAAATAGGCAGACATGTTCGGCGTCCTGCTTTATTATGTTGTTCAGATGCACAATAAATTGGGAGCCCTTTCAAATATGAAATGCAGTAAAACACCTTACATCATGAGCTAAAGGAGGAATCCTGATTTGTTTCCGCTCTCCGAAAGACAAGCCCAAGACATCGTAGACAAAATGATGAAGGATATTCCGTACAACATTAATATTATGAATGAACAAGGCATCATTATTGGCAGCGGCGAGCGTGAACGAGTTGGAACCATTCACCAAGGAGCTGTTCAGGCGCTCGAAACTGGGAAAATGATTGAAGTGTGGCAGGATGGACACTATGAAAAAAAGGGCACCAATGAACCGATTGTTATCCATCATGAGCTAGTCGGTGTCATTGGTATTTCAGGCAATCCCGACGAAGTGCGTCCTTTTTGCAACATTGTTAAGACTACGGTGTCTCTCCTGATTGAACAGCGCATTTCCCTGGAGCATCTCGCCCACGAGGCCAACCGCAAAAAATCTGTACTGGAAATGCTGTTAAATCATCAGGGAGCCTACACCCAAAAAATAAAAAAAGAAGCTGCTCAATATCACATTGATTTGCTTCTCAAAACTTCGGCCGTATATATAAAGCATCTTCCTTCTGATCCTGCTCATTTAGCCGAGTTGTCCAATATATTCATGCAGCATCCATCCTTTCGTATGGAGGAAGGAAGCTATCTCATCCTGATGCAAAATCAGGAACCGACCGCCAAGCTGCTAGAACCCCTTGTGCGCCGCCATCCCGATGTGCTGATTGCCATCAGCAGACAAGAGCACAGCATTGCGGATGTTTATATGCAAGCCAAGTCCGCTATGAATGTTGTACTGGCACTGCGCCTACCTGTGCAGATCGTTTCTTTTGCAGAGGTTGAATTTCTGGTCAAATTAAGCCAAACCAACCTGACCAACACGATCCAGCTGGTCAGCAAGCTGGAAGATACCGTGGATTTGCTGGATACGCTGCGAAGCTTTATTAACCATAATGGCAGTGTCTCCTTTACTGCAGATGAATTAAACATTCATCGAAATACACTGCAATATCGCCTGAAGCGCATCCATACCTTAACTGGCAAAGATCCTCGCAATCTCCTTCAGCTTTTTGAGCTTACGCACGGTTTATTGGCGCTGTATCAATGAACTGCCGTGGCACGTCATATCACGCTGTGATAGTTTTCGCTCGCTGTCACTCCCGGATTTCTCAGTCCATCTCCATTGGCCAAAGAAAACCGGGATTACAGGCGAGCGCTCGCAATATACATCATTTGTATTATGACATTTTATGTTCCTCGCTGATCAATCCCTTCATTTCTCACTGAATTGAAGTACTCTTGCGATATTCTCACACGTACGCTCTACGTTTTGCGGCCCTTCAGCCAGCAGCTTACCCAGCTCCGAGGCTCCAGGTACGATGCCAAACACCGCATCTATCCCTTCCTTGTATAGCGTGTCGATCCCTTCCCCGATATAACCTGCAATCGCAATGACCTTTTTGCCGGATTCTTTAGCTGCCTGAGCTACTCCATATGGAGTTTTACCAAATTTGGTCTGAAAATCAATACCGCCTTCCCCTGTCAAAACAATGTCGGCCGTGGCTAGCTTCTGCTTTAAGCCCGTGTATTCGATCACGATTTCAATGCCTTTTTGCAGCGTCGCCTGAGTAAAAATCAATAAGCCCGCACCCAATCCGCCTGCTGCACCCGCACCTGGGAGATCACGCACATCCTTGCCTAGTTGCTGCTTCACCACATCTGCATAATGGGCGAGATTGGCATCCAATTGCTGCACCATTTCTGGAGTTGCACCTTTTTGTGGGCCAAATACACGGGAAGCCCCATGCTCTCCGCACAGCGGATTTGTCACATCACAGGCTACAATCAATTGCACCTGCTGCAAGCGGTCGTCCAGGGATGAAATATCAATACTAGCCAGCTCGCCCAGGCTGCCGCCGCCACGTGGAAGAGTACTCCCTGCTGCATCCAGAAATTTAGCCCCTAGCGCTTCTGCCATACCTGTACCGCCATCATTCGTCGCGCTTCCGCCAATGCCAATGATAATTTTCCGAATCCCCTGGTTCAGACACTCACGGATTAACTCTCCCGTGCCGTAGGTTGTTGTCTTTAACGGGTTTTTATTGTCCTGATTGACCAGATGGATTCCGCTGGCAGATGCCATCTCAATGGCCGCAGTGGTGCCGTCTCCGAGCAAGCCATATGCAGCAGTTACAGGTTCTCCAAGCGGTCCAGTCACCTCCATGTAACGAAGCTGCCCGCCTGTTGCATCCACCAGTGACTGTACTGTTCCCTCGCCGCCGTCTGCCATCGGAACGTGGACATAATGGGCTGTTGGATAGACCTTGCGCAGTCCCTTTTCCATTGCAATACACACTTCTT
Source organism: Paenibacillus sp. N119s (assembly GCF_059447605.1). Taxonomy (NCBI): domain Bacteria; kingdom Bacillati; phylum Bacillota; class Bacilli; order Caryophanales; family Paenibacillaceae; genus Paenibacillus; species Paenibacillus sp. N119s. Next base: position 3,050 of record NZ_JCAJRU010000015.1, read on the forward strand.
TAGCTGTCATGCTCTCTTTAAAAGAATCCGGTGCCAGTACAAATGTTTTCTCTCTCATTGTGTCACCCCATCGTGAATATTAAAGTAAGAATCCATACAATATTGTGGCAACAATCGCCATGGTTCCGCCCACAATAGCTTCATAAGGGATCAGTCCCATCCGCTGTTTAATGCTCATTTTCATACTGTCTGCCGTAACGTGAAAATAGTTGCCCTGTGGTAGGGAATCGATGACGGTAGCTCCTGTATGCACCATTACAGCGGCAGCTAACGGGGCTGTCCCCATGTTCAAAATGGCTTCACCAAACGAGCCAGTCGCCAATATAACGCCCGTCGAGGTCGATGCTGTGGCTGCCGCCATCAGAATGCCTGCAAGCGGTGCCAAAAATGTGCCAGAAACTCCCGAAGCTTCAATCAAACCAACTACCTGAGCAGATAAATTAGAGGCAGAAATCAGACCCGCAATCCCACCCGCACCGATCAAGATGAGCACGGTTGCCGTCATTTTATTCAAACCGGAAGCTGAATACTTCAAAATATTGCGCCCTTGTCCCATGGCCAGCATACCGACAATCCCGGCGATTGGCAAAATGTACATCGCGTCGACCTTGAAATTCGACAGGGCTTCAATGCCAGAGATAGAGCCAATCGGATTAATCATCAGCAAAATAACAGCTACCACTGGAGCTACAATTGCTCGTCCCAATGCCGGGTACTTCGACGTATCGATATCACTGTCCATCGTATCCTGGTCGGACACCTTCACACCTTTGTTTTTCAACATAGATGCCACCAGAACGGTCATGATTAATCCGCATATCGCAGGCACCACACCCGCCAACATCACGTGGCTTAAATCCAGATTAAACCCGCGCGCCGCCGCAATCGTATTGGGATTTGGGGAAATAATGTTCCCCGCCTTTCCGCCGCCAGACAAGGCCAGCAGGAGAGCCAGCTTGGAAATCCCCATTTTGTTCCCAACCGACAAAGCGATAGGTGCCACAATTAGCACTGCGACGGGAATAAATACGCCTACTGCTGTAATAATCATCGTCGCTAACGCTAGGGCAAGGATCGCTTTACTGCCACCAAACTTCTTTACGATAGCCTGCGCAATCGTCTCCGCTGCCCCAGACTCCATCATCACGCCTGCCAATACACCTGCCGCGAGCACACGAATGACCGTCCCCATTACACTTTGCGTACCACTAATCAACACGCTGATCGTCTGCTCCAGATTAGCTCCGCCCAATAAAGCGCCTACAATTGCTCCCAAAAATAAAGCGTAAACCGGATTCAGCTTTCTCAATATCAAAATAATTGCAATAGCCAGCCCTGCCAGAGCCCCTATCCAACTGATCGTTAACCCTTCCATCTGTCTAACCCCCCGGGCAATTTTTGATTACGCTTTCATTATATCGATTGCAGAGTATGAATCCTATTGAAGAACAGACGAAATTGATTGTGCATTTGCACAAAAAAGCCCGAACTAGCTTACAAAAACAATTTAATGAATACGCTTGCAAATTTAAAATTTTAGATTATAATACTTGTATACAAGTATACTTGATTAATGAGAAGGTGAATTTATGGATCAATCCAGTGATTTCTTATATCCCTCCAAATGGCTTCAAAAAGCCTCTGCTGGTGATCGTGTAACATCTGAGCTTAGAATGCGTATTATTTCCGGCTCGATTGAAAGCGGTACCATACTATCTGAAAATAAATTAGCTGCTGATTTTGCTGTAAGTCGCTCACCCATTCGTGAAGCGTTAAAAATACTGGCTTCCGAGAATATCATCCGCTTGGAAAGAATGGGCGCGGTTGTTATGGGTCTATCCGAAAAAGAAATAGAAGAAATTTATGATGTACGTCTACTCATAGAATCCTTCGTATTTGAACGTCTTATAAAGATGGACACGAATGATTTAGCAAAGGAACTTAGTAAAATACTCGAAATGATGAAGGTCGCGGTCAAGTATAGCGATGCCGATGAGTTTTCATATCAAGATGTCTTGTTCCATGAAACGATTATTCGTGCAGTTAATCATTCATACATCCTGATGATCTGGAATAATTTAAAGCCCGTGATGGAAAGCCTTATTCTGTTGTCGATGCGTATGCGCTTCAAAGAAAAGTATGAAGACTTTGCACGAATAGTAAAAAATCACGAGCTTTATATTGAAGCAATCCAGGCAAAAGATAGAGATCTTATGATTAAGTCTTTACACAAAAATTTTGATGATGTTCAAGGTAAAGTAGAAGACTTATGGATGTCCCAACAACTGCTGTCCAAAGGAGTCGTGCCACAAAATGACTAACTACATGTTAGGTATAGATATCGGAACCACCAGTACAAAAGCTGTCTTATTTAGTGAAAAAGGCGAAGTTATCGAACAAGAAAATATCGGGTACCCGCTTTATACACCGGATATAGCGACAGCTGAACAAAATCCCGAGGAGATCTTTCAAGCAGTCCTACAAGCGACTTCAAATATCATGAAACATCACTCACAAAAAAAGCTATCGTTTGTTTCATTCAGCAGTGCCATGCATAGTGTCATTGCCATGGATGAACATGATCAACCACTTACGCCTTGTATTACTTGGGCAGATAATCGCAGCGAAGCGTGGGCACATCATATAAAGGATGAGTTGAATGGCCAAGAGGTCTATAGACGAACAGGAACACCCATTCACCCCATGTCACCTTTAACGAAAATAGCCTGGATTGTGAATGACCTTCCTGAAATCGCTATCAAGGCTAAAAAGTATATCGGGATAAAAGAATATATTTTCAAAAAGCTCTTTGATCTATATGTTGTTGACTACTCCCTGGCTTCAGCGATGGGCATGATGAATCTCGAAAAGCTGGATTGGGATGAAGACGCCTTAGAAATTGCTGGGATAACCCGTTCCCAACTATCTGAGCTCGTACCCACAACCAAAGTATTTACGGACTGTAATTCAGATTTAGCAAAAGAGATGGGGATCGATTCACAAACACCCTTTGTCATTGGGGCCAGCGATGGAGTCCTTTCTAATCTTGGTGTAAACGCGATACAAAAAGGCGAAGTTGCCGTCACCATTGGGACAAGCGGCGCCATACGAACCATTATAGACAAGCCGCAAACGGACGAAAAAGGAAGAATATTCTGTTATGCCTTAACCGAAAAACACTGGGTCATTGGCGGACCGGTAAACAATGGCGGAATGGTTCTTCGCTGGATTCGTGACGAGCTTGCCTCATCTGAAGTAGAAACAGCGAAACGACTAGGCATTGATCCCTATGATGTACTGACCAAGATTGCCGAACGTGTAAGGCCAGGATCGGATGGGTTGTTATTTCATCCCTACCTTGCTGGTGAACGTGCGCCATTGTGGAATCCAGACGTACGTGGCTCATTTTTCGGTTTAACGATGTCACATAAAAAAGAACATATGATCCGCGCAGCTCTAGAAGGAGTCATTTACAATTTGTACACCGTATTTTTGGCCTTAACTGAATGCATGGACGGTCCCGTGACCCGAATTCAGGCTACAGGAGGCTTCGCAAGGTCAGCTGTTTGGCGGCAAATGATGTCGGATATCTTCTCATCTGAGGTCGTCGTTCCAGAAAGCTACGAAAGTTCTTGTCTAGGAGCATGTATTCTGGGCTTGTATGCCACCGGGAAAATCCAGTCATTTGAAGTTGTCTCTGAAATGATTGGCAGTACCAATAAACATGCACCCAAAGAAGAAGCAACCAAGGAGTACAAGAAGTTGCTGCCGATTTTTATTAACATGTCCAGAGTATTAGAAGAGGATTATAAACGAATTTCCAATTATCAAAGAAGCTTAATTAAACACTAAAAGGATAAACACAGGAGGTAATTACAATGCCATTAGTCGTTGTAGCGATTGGAATTTTAGCATTACTCGTTTTAATTATGGGCTTCAAATTAAACACCTTTATCTCCTTAATCATTGTATCGTTCGGCGTGGCCTTAGCACTTGGAATGCCATTAGAGGAAATTGTCAAAACCATTGAAGCCGGATTAGGCGGAACACTGGGTCACTTAGCGTTAATTTTTGGACTTGGAGCGATGTTAGGGAAGTTGATCGCGGATTCTGGGGGTGCCCAAAAAATTGCCATGACCCTCGTTGACAAATTTGGTGAAAGAAATATTCAATGGGCGGTCGTAGCGGCTTCATTCATAATTGGGATAGCGTTATTTTTTGAAGTAGGATTAGTATTGTTGATTCCCATCGTATTTGCCATTTCAAAAGAACTAAAGGTTTCTATCTTATATCTTGGTATTCCGATGGTTGCAGCTTTGTCCGTCACACACGGCTTCTTACCTCCACATCCAGGACCGACCGTAATTGCTGGTGAGTATGGCGCGAACCTTGGTGAGGTTTTACTTTATGGCTTTATTATTTCCGTTCCAACCGTTATTTTAGCAGGACCTGTATTTACGAAGCTTGCCAAAAAGCTCGTGCCTGCTTCATTTACGAAAACCGGTAATATCGCCTCTTTAGGTGAGCAAAAAGTATTTAAGTCCGAGGAAACCCCTGGATTTGGAATCAGTGTATTTACTGCAATGCTTCCTGTTATTTTAATGTCGATAGCTACGATTATTACTTTGCTTCAAAAAACATTAGGATTTGCGGATAATAGTCTACTCGCAGCGATCCGCTTTATCGGGGATGCATCCACTTCCATGCTGATTTCCTTACTGGTTGCCGTTTATACCATGGGACTAGCAAGAAAAATCCCAATCAAAGATGTAATGGCCTCTTGCACAACTGCTATTACTCATATTGGGATGATGCTCTTGATCATTGGGGGAGGCGGGGCCTTCAAACAAGTACTGATTAATGGCGGTGTAGGTGACTATGTAGCCCATTTATTCAACGGAACCACATTATCACCCATTCTGCTGGCCTGGATCATCGCTGCAATCTTACGTATTTCTTTAGGTTCTGCAACTGTGGCAGCTTTAACAACCTCTGGTTTAGTGATTCCGATGCTAGGACAATCTGACGTTAATCTTGCTTTGGTTGTGCTTGCTACAGGAGCGGGTAGCTTAATAGCTTCACATGTTAACGATGCCGGGTTCTGGATGTTTAAAGAGTATTTTGGTTTAAGCATGAAAGAAACCTTTGCCACCTGGACTTTGCTTGAGACCATCATTTCTGTAGCCGGATTAGGATTCATCTTATTACTAAGTTTATTCGTATAAACCATGATTTCTGGGCGGTAACTCCCCTACTTATCTTTCTTAGAATCCTCTAAGTCTGTAAGTGAGGAGCTACCGCCTTTTTATGAACTGGAGTGATATTAAATTATTTCATTTTTGGACAATTGAACTGGTTGCTTCTGTTGTTCCTTTGGCCTCACCATGTCCTGCACCAAATAGGTTTAATACCACCACGCCAATAACAATTAAAGCAATCCCTACGATACTACCCGTGTTGATTTTCTCCTTCCAGATCATTACTGAAATCACGGTTGTAGCAACAGCCCCTACCCCTGACCAGATGGCATAAGTCATATTAAGAGGAAGTGTCTTGAGGGTTAGTGAAATAAAGAAGAAAGAGACTACAAACGCGACAATCGTGAATAAAGTCGGATACAATCGCGTAAAACCTTCTGAAGCTTTAAGCATTGAAGTACCAATAAGCTCAGTAGCAATAGAAATTGCCAAGAAAAGATAAGCCATCATTCATTCTCCTTTATATACGTCTTTAATTCTTCTATAATTTTTTGCTTCAGTTCTTCATTGGGAAGAGCGAGTCCGAACATTTCGGCAAACCACAAACCGTCGATAGCTAATCGGACGATCGTAGAACGAACCGGATTTAATTCGTCGTTTTCGATTTTATTTTGGATATTCGAATACTCATCCTGAAGCCGCTTGAGCATGTGAGGGTTCGTAAATTGTGCTGCTGAAAGGGCGGTAAATAAGTCATTGGTATCCTGATCACCTCCCAATTAACTATACCGTCCAGACGGTTTTATTCCAAGTGAATTTAAAGTTATGGGTTAGGTATGTAAGCCTAATTGCTTGGATTAGATTTTGATACGTTTAAGCTAAATAAAAAGAAGCCTTGGGCGTGTAACATTTCAGCCAAGACTTCTTCAAATAAACAACTACCCAGCCCGGATATTTAGCAAAAGTCCGCATCTGTTGGGTTTTAAGTGCCACCTATAGCTTATCTCTTCAGATACTGTCTCAGCCATTGGAGCGCAGGACGTTCCGTGCCGTTAGAGTTCAGCAGATGTGTACCATCTTTCCAAGTTTGTCCTTGGATATACCCCCAAAGCGTAACTCCCTTCACTGAGGGGTTTTGCCAAAGGACTGGAAACTTCTCTTTGTATCTGGCAAGTTGAGTATTATCATCCCCAGTTATATCCAGTTCCGACACATAGATCGGTAACCCGGTCGCCGACAGCTTATTTAGTACAGTATTCATCGTGTTGACTGAGACGTTGTCCATACTGAAATGGTGGCATTGAATGCCAATACCGTCAATCAGGCCTCTACTCTTGAGCTGATTAATAATATTGACATATTGGTCGGCTAAAGAAGGGTCGTTGATAATACCATAATCATTTATATGCAGTTTGGCATTCGGGAAAGCTTGTCTAGCCTGTTGAAACGACCATATGACCCAATCCCATCCGGTCGACCCGTCACCACCAATGGCATTGCGGTAGGACGGCTTCTGATGCAGCGGCTCATTCACCACATCTACAAACGCCGCATTCGGATAGCGCTGACCTGCTGCTTTAATCCACTGAGTCACTTCCGCTTTCTGATCAGCAGCCGACAGTCCTTTAACCCATCCTGGCTCCTGGGCACCCCATACCAACGTATGGAACTTGAACGGGAAACCATTGCTACGGGCATAATTGTAGGCCGTATCCGCCTGCGACCAGTTCATGTTGTTACGACTGCCTTCAACCGATTCCCACTTAGTCGAGTTCTCCGGCGTCACTTGATTCCAGTATGTCCCGTAACTAGGAGGGACACTGCCCGCAATGATATTCCCCAGAAATTTGCTTCCATTTGCCAGGCCAGCATCAGCCTGGTTGACCAGAACAGATGATAACAACACACCCGCCAACGCCAAACTGCTCACCAGCTTGCCCACTTTCATTCTTAACATAAAATCTCCTCCTCACACGTATAATTTGATAATACTCTTCCTCAATAATTTAAACGCTTACATTTCCAATTATAAGAATGAATAGTTGTTTTCTGCTACATGAAAAAGTAAAGATTTAACTCGAAAAATCTTACATCATTGCAGGATAACCAAGCTTTTCCTTCTCGACAGTTTAAAGGGCACCCAAGCGGGTGCCCTTTGTGCGTAATACATGTTTTCACATATGCTGGTATAAAACATGCGTTACATTGGCGGATAGGGAGGGAGGTTTTATTAATGTCCGCGATGTTTTTCTTTCGCTTTTTTCTCCTTCAATTCCCTGATTCGTGCCTTCGTGGATTCCTTTTGCTGTTTAGAGTAGGCCTGCTTCTCCAGCTTACGCTTTTCATACTCTAACTTTAGAGCCTCTTGTGCGTAGGAGGAAACTCCCTTCCTTCTTAATTCACAAGCTGCCTGCCTTGCTAGCCGTTTCGGATTGGCCTTCTTTGTTTCAGACCACTTTATAGCCACCTCTTGTGAAAGCCGACTAACAAGTTCCCCCATCTCCTCACGGATAAACTGGAGAATTTCCTCGTCCTTAGGCTCTGTACCAAAAATGTACCTGGCTGCCTTCAATTTCCCTTGGTCCTGCTCCTCCACGACTCCAACCCAATACTGTCCATCATGATAAACCGTAAGCTTCATTTGAATCCCCCTCATTATAAATCGAAACGATGGACATCCCGAGGGGGGAAGGTTACTGACATGGCACTCTTGCAATTATAGAGTCGTCCATGCGTCTGGACTACCAACCAGACTGTGTTTTTTCGTTCCAAAAAAAGTATAGTTGCCTTACTGGAAAACAGCAAGTTAATCGCTGATATGTATTAGAGTGTAGCTGGAATAGAGTATACTGGTTGAGTATAAGTTCGATACACGATGACATGATATATGTAATGGTACTTAAATACAGTGCAGAAGAGGTTGAGAATGAGTCAGAAGCATTTTGCAGATTACCCATTAAGTGAAGAAATTGTGAGGGCTCTAAATAGCCTGGGCTATGAGACGCCAACAGAAATTCAAACGGAGGTCATTCCCGTTGCGCTTGAGAAGAAGGATCTTGTGGCTAAATCGCAAACAGGCAGCGGCAAAACAGCAGCATATGGTATTCCACTTTGTGAGCTGGTAGATTGGAATGAGAATAAACCCCAAGCTTTAATCCTCACACCAACCCGTGAACTCGCATTACAGGTTACTGAGGACATCACGAATATTGGACGCTTTAAGCGGATAAAAGCAACGCCTCTTTATGGGAAACATCCCTTTCATATACAAAAGGCCGAGCTAAAACAAAGGACACATGTGGCTGTAGGTACGCCCGGACGTGTACTAGATCATATTGAACGAGGCACACTCTCCTTAAATCGAATTGCCTATCTCGTGATTGATGAAGCTGACGAGATGCTGAATATGGGCTTTATCGAGCAGGTTCAGTCGATTATTCAGGCGCTGCCTAGTGACCGGGTTACGATGTTGTTTTCCGCTACTTTTCCCGAAGATGTAGCCAAACTGTCACGTAAATATATGAACGATCCGGTGGAAATTGAGATTAAGGCGACAGGTGTAACCACAGCCACGATTGATCACTCTCTTATTCAGGTGCGGGAGGCGGACAAGCTGGCTCTGCTACAAGATCTGCTCGTTGTTGAGAACCCTGACAGCTGCATCATTTTCTGCCGTACGCAGGAGCATGTAGATACACTATTCAGAGCATTGGCTGACCTCGAATATCCATGTGATCGCATTCATGGCGGCATGGAGCAGGATGAGCGATTTGAGGTAATGAACGCATTCAGAAGGGGACAATTCCGTTACTTGATCGCAACTGATGTAGCTGCTAGAGGTATTGATATCACGAATATCACCCATGTCATCAACTACGATATCCCCCTTGAAAAGGAGAGCTATGTTCATCGTACAGGACGCACAGGACGTGCTGGCAAAACAGGGAAAGCCATTACTCTAATCACTCCTAGAGATAGTAAACGATTAGCTGATATCGAAGCATATATCGGATTTGCAATTCCGCAAGTAAAGGCTCCCTCAGAAGAGGCTGTTGATCTACGCAGAAAAGATTTTGAGCGGAAACTACATGTGAAAACTGTACTCAAAAACGACAAACGCGAGCAATTAAACCAACAGATTATGAAGCTCAATTTTAACGGCGGTAAGAAAAAGAAACTTAGAGCTGTCGACTTTGTGGGTACCATCGCTAAGCTTGACGGGGTAACGGCAGATGATATCGGGATCATTACGATTCTGGATAATGTGACAGATGTTGAGATTCTGAATGGCAAGGGCCCACTGGTGCTTGAGATTATGAAGAATACAACCGTAAAGGGCAAGCTGTTAAAGGTACGAAAAGGGCATAAGTAGAAGGTACGCTGTATAAAAAAGAGTGAGGCAATCCCGTTCAGTACGGCCGATGGTTTTCGTAGGTTATACAGGCGGGATGGCCGAGTTCATTTCTTGCTCCTCTAATTCATCTTTCCATTTATCGATATTATAAATCACTTTAAATTTCTCTTTTAACTGAGTAACATCTTCAACTGGCACATAGCTGTCCAATTTCATATGGAAGTCCGAAACATCTTCTTCATGGTTATACATTTCTTCTAGAATATCAATGATTGTGGAAAGTCTAGATTTAAAAGACAGCTTACAATCATCTTCGTCTTTGAGTATATATAGATTTTCTACCTCTCTAAAAAAGGAGTTCCCTTCGAAATATAGCTTGTTACAGGTCATATGGACCTGCATTAATGGTTCGTATATTTGCCAATCTGCTTCTCGCATAGCGGTTCTGAGCGATATATGTGCTCCATTAATGTAATAATAATCTCGATAAAAGCACATTGAACAAGAGCTGGAATGATTGCCTTTTAAATTTATATTCAAGTCAGCAGTACATTCTCTATAGAGTATACAGGTGTCTTTGATATCCAGTTTAATGTCTTGTCTTTTCATAAAATCAGCGATTTTCTTTAGATGCAAGTAATCCGTTCCTATAAAAACTATTTTCTTATATTCAATAGTCCCAGCATCAGATTGATTAAAATGAACAGCAATACAAACGTCCTCATCGTATGCTTTCAATGTCTCAATACTTTCAATAATCCTACTTCGTAGCGCAGCTTGTCGAGGAAATGGCATGGTTAATCCAATATATTTTGATTCTAAGTTAGGTAGCAGTTTCATTTGATCATGAAGGTAAAGCATCACATTATCAAAATTATATTTCTTAGCATTTTCATTCATTAGAAACTGTGTCCTCTCCTATTTATTTATGAAATGGGCCTACTATTACTGGAATATCTTAATTCCATTTTACCATCCCCTCACTTCCACAATATACCTTTAACTCTATAAAACTAACCACATGGGTGATAATTGTTCCGCTTTATCGTATTCTCTTAGAGAGTTGATAGAACACTTAAAAAAATTTTAGACAAGGTGTCCCTTTCGGTCATCTTCATTTGTTATACAGATATAGTTTTCTTTTTGATCAGAGGGGGTGCCTACATCTTTGAATGAGGAAATCGAATACAGAATCAAACGAGTTCAAGCCGGCGAGATCCAGGATTACGCCTACATTGTAAAGGAGTATCAGCGACAGATTTTTGTGTACTGCTGGAGGCTATTAGGAAATGACCAAGAGGCGGAAGAGGCTGTACAAGATATTTTCGTCAATGCCTTTGAGAAAATCAGCAGGTACAAGCTGACCGTGGGCTTTTCCTCCTGGCTGTATAAACTGGCCTATCATCACTGCCTGAACCTGATTCGCAAGAAGAATCTACAGCGCAAATTTAAACTTAGCCTGTTCACCTCAACTAACATGACTTCAGACAGTGCAGCGCAGGTTATGGAACGTCAGCTTTTCAGTGAACCGCTGAGCCGGGCGTTGGACCAACTGAGCGCGGAGGAGCGTAACCTACTGGTGCTGCGCATTTTTGAAGAGAGAACGTTTGGAGAAATCGGGGAAATCATGAACAAAAGCGAGGAAGCTATCAAAAAAAAATACGGCAGAACAAAAACAAAGCTCAAAAAAATAATGGAGCCCCTAAAGGAGGATCACAAATGCGTGAGTTACAAAACAGAACTCAAAAACAAAGCCTGAAATACACCGATCTGCAAGACAGGGGATTCAAAAACATGGACAAGCTAACCGAGCCAGAGAATGCCTTAAAAATCCAGGCTTTTGACGTCTCTGACAAAGTAATGGAACAGGTCTACCAAAAGGCGACGCCCAAAAAGGGGAATATAGGAAAAATCCATTTCCAGCCTCGCATCACCGTCCCTATCATGATTTTGCTTTTTGTGGTAGGGGCCTCTGTGACTGGATACGCGGCTTCCCAATATCTCGAATTTCGCAACAGTAAGGGTGACGTTGTATTAAATACCGCCAAAACACCTAGCGAAACGGACGCCTCCAAAACGTATACCTCCACCTACACACGGTGGAACGAAAAGGTGAGGGACCGTTTGCAACCAGGAGAGTATGCGGCCTATTACATCAAGGACGATTCTATGAATCAAAACAACCTGTCTAATCCGGTCCTGTTTGCGTACAAACCAGCTGAGCTTTCAAGCTTCAACAGCTTACAAGCTGAAATCAAGCGAACCGAGGCTCCATTATTCAGCAACCCCACCCATCTACCAGATGGCTACAAGTTTGATTTCGGATACGTCTATCCAGTCGCTACATATCCTGGGATGATGGATAAAAAGGAATATCGAGCTTTAACGGATAAACTGATGCAACAGGCCAAAGCTGCACCGAAGGGTGAAAATCTGTTTATTCAAAAGCTGAACTGGGACAAGGCAGACTCCTCCTTTGCCCGCTATGCGAGAGGCAACGACTATGTTAACATTACCGTCAGCAAATACACTCCTGAAGTCACGAAGACAACCATCATGCAAAATGAACAGGATTCGGCTGAGGAACTGACAATCAAAGGAACCAAGGTCTATTACATCAGGGCAAACGAAGCAAGCAAGCCCTTGGAAGCAGGAAAAAACCGACTGGGATGGCTTGATGAAAAAAGACATGTACACTACAACATATCCGATAACCAGGACAGCCCGCTGACTAGGGAAGATTTAGTTAGAATAGCTGAAGATTTGCTTAATGCTTCATCGTAATAGATGTCATAGAAAGGTTTTGAAGAGAGGCTATCCTGTACTAAGGACGGTCTCTCTTTGAACAATCGTTTTCGTACCTATTTCTCCCGTAGCATCACTGGGTATACCACAATCTTTTAACTTCTATTAATTCTTGACCGTTGAACTTCATTCTGTATATATCTGGTTTGGATGTGTGTAGTAGAAAATTCAAATCATACTGCTTGTCATAATACCCCATCATCAAAGTCATAACAGCTCCATGAGTGCCTAATGCAACTTTCCGTCCTTGATAGGTTTTTAACAATTCTTTTAGAACTGCTATGCTTCGGTTCTGACAAGCCGTATTAGACTCTCCCCCATCTAAAGCAAAGTCTGGATTAGAAAAAGACTTATCTAACAAAGGAAATAATTCCGCATCGGGCATTCGGTGGTCTTCATTCAAAAAGATCTTTTCTTTAAGATCCTCGAATACCAAAACTTCTTGTCCTGAACGCCGAGCCAGCTCTTGAATGGTCAGAATTGCTCGTTGATATGGACTCGAAACGAAAACCTCGATCCCTTCTCCCTTCAATAATTCAGTTATTCGATAAGCATCTGATTTACCTTTATCCGTTAAACCTCTTGTTCTTTCATTTCCTTCCGTCTTTGGTGACTCGCCATGTCTCACCATATAAATGAAAGTTTCCAAAATTGCCTCCTTAAAGAATAGAGTATTGTTTGCAGCTCCTTAAACCGCTCACTGGATACAATTTTAGAGCAAATCATTCTGCATGGCCAACCCAGCCTGATTCGCAATTGAGCAAACCGCCCCCTATAACTCATTACTTTATAATTTTCACCGCACTGACCGTAACAGTAACTTTTTAGTGGTGTTCTGCACCATCACTTCAAGTCGGATGAATAGTCATTACCACGGAAGCTGATCATCCATATAGTAGAATCCGCCTGTTGGACCATCCTCAGGCAGGGTGGCCAGCCGGACCGCCGTTTTTGCTCCATCCTCCACCGACAGCTCCGCCTTTTCCCCGCCCATCTGCGTTTTGACTAAGCCGGGGTGTACGGAGTTGACCTTCAAATGCGTCCCACTGTTTTTTTGCGCCCAGTAGGCTGTCAGCATATTTAAAGCTGCTTTAGATGCCGCATAAGCCGGGGTAGCAAGCCGCTGCACCCGTTCATTGGTCAACTGAAACTGAATCGAGCCTATAGCGCTGCTTTGGTTGACGATTCTGCCTTCTTTGCTCTTTAACAGTAACGGCAACAATGCTTCTGTAATCAAATAGGGTGCGAACGTGTTCACCTCAAAAGTATCTCTGAAAGCATCCCCGTCATAACCCGCTTTTTCTGCCAAAATGCCCGCATTGTTGACCAATATGTCCAGCCTTCCGTAAGTATCTTCGATGAATTGGGCCAATTCCGCAATATGTGCCGAATTCGTCACCTCAAGCTTTACACCGACTGCCTGAATGCTTTCTTGCAACAGTCCGGCGGCTGCTTCATCTGCTGCTGTTTTCGTGCGTGCAGCGACCAATACCGTTATCCCTTGCTGCCCCAGTTGTCTAGCAACCTCCAGTCCGATTCCTTTGCTTGCTCCGGTAATTAATGCGGTTTTATTTGTCATAATTCATTTCCTCCTCGATTTTTATTTATTGATTGTGATCAAATCAGATGTTTGGACATGACGCACGGTCGCCAGATGCTGAACATATGCAGCCTGGCTCGCGGTAATCTGCTCATCCGTCACATGGTTCGCATTATGGATAGCAAAAGGCGGCAGATAGTGGGCACTCACATAGTTAGCCAGCGCCTCCATCGGCTTCGCGATATCCCGAATCGTGAACAGGTTGTAGCCGCCGGGCTGATACGAGGCGGCAGTTCCTGCCGTCGAGATGGCGATGCCGATTTCCTTACCTTTCAAATGCTCTCCGTCGGGACCAAACGCCCAGCCAAATGCCAGCACTTCATCCAACCACTGCTTTAACAAAGGCGGTGTACTATACCAATAGAGCGGGTACTGGAAAATGATTCGGTCATGGCTGTCCAGCAAAGCCTGTTCATGGGTGATATTAATCTGATGATCAGGATAGGCTTCATACAGCACATGTACGGTCGTTTCAGGCTGCTGCCTCATGGTTTCCGTCCAGGCTCGATTAACTCGGGAACTTTGCAAATCCGGGTGAGCAACGATGATTAATGTTTTCATACTAACTCTCCTTTGTTATTTCAAAGTTTATGAGAACGACCGTTCTAAAATTATGAAAAAAATTTGTTTTCGGTTATCGTCTATGTCTCTAAAATGCGTAGATTTAACTCAGCAATCCGTTGCAGCTTTTCTTTTGGAACGGAAGTCCGCACCATAACCCTAAGCCCCGCTAAGGCATTTTGCAGATACTCAGCCAACTCCTTCACTTCGTACTGCTGTGTAAATTCGCCGTTTTGCTGTCCCCACGTTACGATTTCTGCAAGCATTTTCTCCGATTTTGCAAAGGCCTTCGTCGCTATCTCGTCAATGTCCTCATCCCGAATCGCTAATTCAACAGCCGAATTCACGAACATGCAGCCAGGCGGTACGTCCTCTTCACCGTTAATGATGGAGTCAAAAATGAACTGAAGTGCCTGCTTAGCCGTCCGAGATTGCTTGATGCCTGCTGCCCACCTACCGTTAATGCGCTCTCCGAATCGGTCCATCACTTTGAGGAACAAGGTGTGCTTGTCGGTAAAGGTATCATAGATACTTCTTCGATGAATTCCCATATGTTCGACAAGATCATTCATGGAGGTTTTCTCATACCCTTGCTCCCAGAACAGCTTCATGGCCTTTTCCAGAACAACGTTTTCTTCAAATTCTTTGCTTCTGGCCATTCTATCTACCCCCTGACCATTTAAAATTTGTCTGGATTACATGGATCGACCTTTTGGAAACGATCGTTCTATATTGGTCACCACATATGTTTTTCTTCTCTGTCTGGCCTTATCCTAACATATTGGGAACGATCGGTAAAGAATTATTTTTCTCTCTTTATTGCCCGTCCATAGTTACTATAATCACCATCGCACACACTAATAAACACCGAAGCATTACATAGGATTTGCACTCGAAGGCAAGCATATTAGCGGTGGGGAGATCCCCACCGCTTCAGATTGTTACTTATGCGACTTAAATACGTATCGTAAGACTACTGTGCAATTTATTACAATAATTTGAATGATCCAGTTACTAGCCATGTAAAATTAATGATGCAGCGGTTCTTTTTCGCCCAGACCCAGCACTTCTGTTGTGGTATTATAAATTTCTTGGTAAAGCTCTGGGTTCTCAGCTAGTGACACCCCATAAGAAGGGATCATCTCTTTTATTTTCGGTTCCCACTCGTCCATATGCTGTGGGAAGCATTTTTCTAATACTTCCAGCATAACGTGCACAGCAGTGGAAGCGCCCGGAGAAGCACCGAGCAATGCAGCTACCGAGCCGTCAGCCGAACTCACCACTTCCGTACCAAATTGAAGGATTCCTTTACCGCCCTCCGTATCTTTGATCACTTGCACACGTTGGCCAGCCACCACGATCTCCCAGTCCTCGATTTTAGCGTTTGGAATAAACTCACGTAATTCTTCCAGACGTTTTTCATTCGATAACATCACTTGCTGGATCAGGTATTTGGTCAATGCCATTTCTTTTGCCCCTGCCGCCAACATCGTGATCAGGTTATTAGGTTTTACAGAACCAATCAGATCCAGGTTTGAACCCGTTTTCAAGAACTTTGGCGAAAAGCCAGCAAAAGGCCCAAACAGCAGTGCTTTTTGGTTACCGATATATCTTGTATCCAAATGCGGGACAGACATGGGAGGAGCCCCAACCTTAGCTTTACCGTATACTTTCGCATGATGCTGGGCAACCAATTTAGGATTGTTACATACCATAAATAGCCCACTTACCGGGAAGCCTCCGATATATTTGGACTCAGGAATGCCTGTTTTTTGCAGTAAAGGCAGACTTCCACCCCCACCACCAATAAAGACAAATTTGGCATGATGATATTCAATTTTACCGTTATCCAGATTATGCACTTTGACTTTCCACGAGCCATCGCTCGCACGTTTAATATCCTTTACACTATGCTTGTATCTAATCTCTACATTTTTACTTTTTAAATGGTCAAACAATATGCGTGTTAAAGCACCAAAGTTAACATCTGTTCCAGAGTCGATTTTAGTGGCCGCGATCGGTTCATTCAATGTACGGCCTTCCATAATTAGCGGAATCCATTCCTTCAGCTTTTCAGGGTCATCGGAAAATTCCATGCCTTGAAAAAGAGAAACACCTGAAAGCGCTTTAAAGCGTTTTTTTAAAAAAGATACGTTTTTTTCACCCATTACCAAACTCATATGGGGTATTGGCCTGATAAAGTCCTGTGGATTACGAATCAAATTACTGTTGACAAGAAAAGACCAAAACTGTCTTGAGAGCTGAAACTGTTCGTTGATATTAACGGCTTTACGAATATCTACAGATCCGTCCGCTTTTTCGGAAGTATAGTTCAGCTCGCATAGTGCAGCATGACCCGTGCCTGCATTATTCCATTCGTTAGAGCTTTCTTCTCCTGCACTTGCCAGTTTCTCAAACACTTTAATTTCCCATTCCGGTGCTAACTCTTTCAGCAATGATCCCAGAGTCGCGCTCATGACCCCGGCACCAATTAAGATAACGTCTGTATTTTTCTGAATACTATTCATAAAAACCTTCCTTATCTCTTATATTTGCAAAAAAGAGCAGGCCCTCCTGCTTAACTGATTCAAGAAGCAAGGCTCCACTCAGGAACATACCTTTTCTATCTCCATTATAACTTAAATATAATCATTTAAAAATTATATCTACTTTTATCTGATAATTATAAATCATTTCTGCTAAAAAGAGAGATTTTTCTTTGTGGAAATAAGAATTGAACTCCGTTTTTATAAGAAACATAGCTGATTTTGTTACTCGCGTGGAAATACAGCTTTCCAATAATTAAATCAACAGTTTATATATATGAATAAATTGAAATGGTTATGTAGGATTTCAAGAATAAACATGTGATTCATCTAGGGCCTGTACGCCAACTGTACAATGCGTAGAAATCAAGTAAAATAAGGGACATGAGACGAAGATACGAATTAACGGGTGAAGAAAGGAATATCCTTGAACCCCTGCTGCCCCCAGCCCGAAAATAATAAGGAGCACTTCCGCCCAAGGATTGACAAGCCATCGAACGCTCGCTTGGAGGATTAACCACCAAATCCATGCCTTGGTGGAACGCTGGGCTATCCGCTATGTTTTATGCCTTTAAATATGAGGGAGCGACTTAATTTAAGAGGCAGAATCCGCAATGATTCTGTCATCCTTGCAGAAATGGGGACTAAAGTGCTATGAGAAGAATAGTAGTTCGTGGAAATACGTATTTGTGGAATTATAGAACGGTCAGAGATAGTTACTGTAGATCCAAATTGACTATTATTTCTGAAAATAAAGATATAAAATTTATAGTTCAGTTTACTACTAAAGATACAATTGTCACTGGTAGCCCTTTGAATGAGGGATTACGAGTGATGAAAGAGGGTAAACAATATTTTATTAATCTTAACCAACCTAAGTATGTTGCTGAAGTGTTGCAGTATATACTTGGTATGGAGTTAGATGTGACCGTGAAGAAAGTACATGAGCTAAATGGTAATAGCTTGTTGGTTCGTATGGGGTATCAGGATGCGACAGGGCTTTTGATATGAACTAAGCCCAGTCTACATCCAGAACCTGCTGCCATTTATAATAAGGTTCCGTATACACCAACTGCTTTCTCTCTGAATCCCAGCGCCATGCCAGATCACCTTGCAGCCACAAGCCGCCATACCACTCGTCTATTCCCTTTATCTTCGCCCAGTCCTGAGCCCCTGCCGCTATATTTCTCCCTACTTCCGTTAGTGCCACAACACATTGGTCAAAGGATGGAGTTGTTTTCTTTTGACGATCAGGAAATGAGTGGGGCCCTTGAATCTCTAATAGTGCATGTGGTTGTTCCGACATATTCCTTAAACGATACCAAAATTCCAAATCCCCCATGCCTAGACCACTTAGCTGGTTCCCAATCTGCTTAAACAGCCCTTGCGGAGTATTTACTCCTTGCTGAACGAGTTCTAAGGTTGTCTGTTCTACGATGCCCAGCCCATTCATGGTAGAAGGTAGACGAGATAGGTGCAGTTCAAGTGCCTCATGAGCAAAAGGCAGGGCAGATGTGTCTTCGTGCAAAATGTCAATATGCCGCACTATATCCGGGGAGGCGTAGGCTTCCCAGATTTTTTTGCCCGTCTCAAGCTCCTGTTGACCGATCTGCTGCCACGTGCCTGACAATTTTTCTAATTGCTTCGTTGTAAGCTGTCCCAAGCCCCTAAACGGCTCAATACCTGGATAGTTGCCGTTACACAGCAGGCTCAGTTTGGTTTGGCCTAGGGTCTGCGTTGAAAACCAGTGCAACAAGTAGCTTAGCATCAGCTGGTCAAACAAATCGTGCTCGAACCATAGCACGACTTCATCATATTTATGAAAGTTATGCAAAATCTGCTCCTGGGCCTTGCAATTGGACACGTAGTCTTCCCGTGAGATTCCGAGAACCCTCTCCAAATATTCCACTCTAGCCGCTCTAGATAAGGGCTCGCTCATTTCAAGGAAAACTGGACCTACTGGATACACTTCTCTCCAGACCAAGATATCTCCGCCAACGTTTCCTTTCTTCAGCTTGTCACCAACATGGTCTCCGTTGACTACATGTAGCACCGAATCTCCTCCTTCATAGATATCGTTGAACATGGACACAAAGTCGGTGACAAGTAGTGAAGCTCTCAGCTTATTGCGAGCATCGAACAACCGTTTTTTCAGCACGGATGGAGATAGACTTAAATAGCCTGATATTTCACCGATTGAATACCCTTGAAAATAGTACAGCTGAACCGCCAGTTTTAACTTGTCAGATAAACCCTCGACGGATTGATGAAGCTTTTGGTGCCATTCTCTTCTTTCAGCGATAAGCTCCACATCAAACTTCTCTACATCCATGACTATAGTTTCGTCCAACGGCATCATCATGGGCTTCTTGCGGCGCAGAAGACGATGACATTGACGTTCAACAATGGTCTTGAACCATCCAGGGAACGCCTCTGCTTCCTGTAATTTATGGAGGTTGGAAAAAGCCTCAGCGAACGCCTCCTGAACCGTATCCTCTACCAGACTCCAGTCCCCTAGCCTCGTATATGCTACTGAAAAAGCCATCCCACTGAAATGCTGCACGATCTGCTCCCATGCATTTTGATCGCCTAGCTGAGCTTCTTCAATCCAATGCTGCACCTCTTGCACCTCCTCTGTATGCAAATTCTATATATAAGTGCCGGTATGGCTACAAATGGTTACCTTGTTTCCCGGGATTATAGATACTTCATCATGATGCTCGAAACAGTCCGTTGTTGATTCTCCCAATCATAATCGGAGTTATCCATTATAAAAGATTGAAAAGGAAGCTGCTCAATAATATGCAATTCCAGCGCTCGCCGATGCTCAAGGAACTGAATATATCCTTCGTACCCGTGCAGCCCCTTATTCTTTCCATAATCCTGTTCCGTATGGTACCAAATCACAAAATCCAGCCATTCTCGAGACCTCATCGTTTTCACTCGCTCAATCGTCTCACGGATGTTAGGTTGCTTCAAATAAAACAAAATTGGATTTAGGTCCTGAATTTGCTCCGCTATCTGTAATACATGCTGAACAAATCGATCATTTCCCGCATCGTGTCGAGCGAGTAATGCGCACCCCGGATTCTGTAAAAAACAGCATTCAAGTATAATTAGGTTTTCTTCTTTTCGCTGATCTTTAGCAAAAGAACTCCAACGCTGAACCATCAACTCGCAATATTTTTCTACAGGTATTCCATCATAAATTTCATAACGCCGGATTTTCTCATACAGACTAAGGGGAATTGCATTTTGAGCTGATTGCTGCGCAAGTGCATATGCGATTAATGAGTCGTTCCCGTTCAAAGATACAAACGGGTTAATGTAATGAAACACATCGGAATAGCTAGACCGGAGTCTATCAAGTTCTTCGTTCGGCACACATGCAACCGATTCATAATCAGCAGGGTGTTGTAAGTTTCCTTCTAAAAATAATTCCGATTCTATTTGATGTGTGTTTAACATGTCATGTATGTATCTAGATAAAGTGGACTTGCCAGAGCCAGGTATTCCTTCAACGATAACCAATTTCGGCTTCGTAGACGGTAAATTTGCCATAGTATCACATCCTTATGAATTAAAAATCCTCTGATAAACAATAAAAAGCATTGGGTCTTGAGGACTGACCCAATGCTTTTACCGATAAACTATAATTATTTAATAATTACGTATTCCAGGTTAACCAGTTTTGCATAGGTAACAATTTGGTCTGTGGTTAGATTCAAGGAAACCACGGTATGGTGACCGCCGCCGTTCTCAATCCATGCCTTAACTCCGTCTTGGAAGTTGGGCTTCACGTTCCATAGTACACGGGCCACCGGAAGTTTGGGAGCAGGAACTGTAGGTTCAAATGCAGTAACCTCATTGATCAGCAGCTTATAATGGGTGCCAAAGTCAGCCATGGAAACAACTACGCCGTCCCCTGCCTTACCGTCAAACACCAGACGGGCTGGATCTTCACGATCGCCGATACCTAACGGAGAAACAATGATTTTAGGCTTGTTGCTTGCCAACGTTGGGTCAACTTCAAGCATATGGGATTGAAGGATCGATTCCTGACCCGCTGCTAATTCATAGGTGTAGTCTTCCATAAAGCCAGTGGATTGGTTATGGCTCATGACTTTAAGCAGACGATCGAGCGCTGCAGTCTTCCAGTCTCCTTCACCCGCGAAGCCATACCCTTGTGCCATCAAACGTTGAACGGCAAGACCAGGAAGCTGTTTCATACCATAAAGGTCTTCAAAGTTCGTAGTGAAGGCAGTGTATCCGCCGTTATCCAAGAACCGTTTAAGAGCAATCTCATAGCTTGCTTGCACTTTTACGCTGGATTCCCAAGCTTCCTTGCTGTAAGTACCATAATCAAATTCATAGCGTTTGGCGTATTCCGCGAACAGAGCATCAATTTCTTCTTCCTTCACAGCATTGACGTACTGAACAAGGTCGCCAATTCCAAAGTAGTCAACAGTCCATCCAAATTGGATTTGGGCTTCAACCTTATCGCCTTCCGTAACACCAACGTTACGCATGTTGTCGCCAAAACGGGCAACTTTGATATTGAAGCTTTCGTTATAAGCAACCGCTACATCCATCCACTCTGCGATTTGCTTTTGCACTTCTGCGCGTTCCCAGTAACCTACAACCACTTTATTCTGTTTCTTCAAGCGGGCGTTGATAAATCCATATTCACGGTCACCATGAGCTGCCTGATTGAGGTTCATGAAGTCCATATCAATCGTAGTCCAAGGAATGCTTTCATTGTACTGTGTAGCCAAATGAAGCAGCGGCTTTTGCAGCAATTTAGTACCACGAATCCACATTTTTGCAGGTGAGAAGGTATGCATCCACGTGATGACACCAGCAACCTCGTCGCGATAGTTGACTTCTTTCATAAGGCTGGTAATTTTGTCTGCACTAACTGCCAGATCCTGCAATACAAGCGGATAAGGCAGAACGCCGCTCTTATTTAGGGCATCGGTCATTTCCTGTGCGTGTGCTTTGACTTCTGCTAATGCTTCTTCTCCATACAGATGTTGTGAACCTACGACAAACCAGAACTGTTTTGTACCTACTGTTGACATAACATTCATCCTCTTTTCTTCGTTTGTTAGTTTAGTTGGTCTTATTTTTGGCCGTAGTAAGCGTCTTTCCCATGTTTGCGTAAATAGTGTTTATCTAGAATGCGCTGCGGCAATTCTTCGGCAAAATGATTTAATTCCCGTGCGAATAAATTCATTTTTGAAACTTCTTCCAACACAACGCTATTCATAACTGCGGATTTCGCATCCTTGCCCCAGGTGAAGGGAGCATGACCCTTAAGCAGGACACCCGGCACTGCTAAAATATCCAGTCCGCGCTGTTCAAAAGTTTCGATGATGACACGGCCCGTTTCGGCTTCGTAACCACGATCAATCTCCTCTTGTGTCAGGAAACGAGCGCAGGGAACAGAGCCATAGAAGGTGTCTGCATGAGTAGTCCCCATTACAGGTACATCTAGGCCTGCTTGAGCCCAGACGGTTGCCCAAGTCGAATGCGTGTGCACGATACCGCCGATCTCTGGGTAGTGCTTGTAAAGCACGGCATGAGTCGGTGTATCCGATGAAGGTCTCATCTCTCCTTCAACAACATTGCCATCAAAATCAACAACTACCATATCGCTAGGTTTCATCGTGTCATAGCTAACCCCGCTCGGTTTAATAACGAATAAGCTGCGTTCACGATCAACCGCGCTGACGTTACCCCAGGTGTATTTCACGAGTCCATGTTTAGGCAAATCCAGATTGGCTTGAAATACTTCTTCTTTCAGCTGCTCTAACACGTCAATTCCTCCAGTTTTCCACTAGATTATCTACAGCAGCCTGCTCAATCGCCAGACCTTGTGTGTAGCGTTCTAAGAATGTTTCGAATCCCTTAACATCGGAACCGTCAGGATGAATTTCTTGTCCCTCAACATCTCTGAATACTTTTTGGTCTAGGAAGTCTTCCAGACTTTCTTGTTGATCCTTGTTCATCATGTAAGAAGCCAGAATAGCCATACCCCACGCTCCGCCTTCTCCAGCTGTTGCCATCACGGATACCGGAACATCCATGGCTGCCGCAACAATTTTTTGTCCGACGATAGGGGTTTTAAATAAACCACCGTGAGCCAGAATGCTGTCAATTGCGACATTTTCCTTCTTCGTCAAAATATCCATCCCGATTTTCAAAGCAGCAAATGCTGTAAACAGATGGGTGCGCATAAAATTGGCCAAATTGAAACGGCTTTCCGGAGAGCGAACAAACAATGGCCGACCTTTCTCTATGCCGGTGATATTCTCTCCTGACAAATAGCCATAGCTAAGTAAGCCGCCGCCATCTGGATCTGCCTCCAAAGCCTTGTTCAGCAACACACTGAATAATTGGTTCGGGTCTGCCTTTTGCCCCATGGCCTCATAGAATTCACGGAACAAGCCCAGCCAAGCATTGAGGTCACTTGAGCAGTTATTGGCATGAACCATTCCGACCGGATTGCCGTTCGGTGTAGTCACCAGATCAATTTCCGGATATACCGCCGAAAGATCCTTCTCTAATACAATCATGGCAAAAACTGAGGTTCCCACAGAGACGTTGCCAGTACGTTTTCTCACACTATTCGTAGCGACCATCCCTGTTCCCGCATCACCTTCTGGAGGGCAAAGTGGAATGCCAGGTTGTAAATCCCCTGATTTATCTAAGATTTTGGCTCCAGTAGCGGTTAGTACACCTGCCTGCTCGCCAGAGATATAAACTTTAGGAATAATGTCTTGTAACTTCCAATCGTAGCCTTTGGCTGCAATGAGTTCATCAAACTGCCTAACCATCGACTCGTTATAATCATGCGTAGTCTCGTCAATTGGGAAGATACCGGAAGCATCTCCAATACCAATCGCCTTATCGCCAGTCAGCAGCCAGTGAATATATCCAGCCAACGTCGTCATAAAATCAATATGAGGAACATGCTGCTCTTCGTTCAATATCGCTTGATACAGATGAGCAATACTCCATCGCTCAGGAATGTTGAATTGGAATTTATCAGTTAAAGCTTTTGCTGCAGCACCGGTTGTCGCATTCCGCCAAGTCCGGAACGGAACAAGCAACTCACCTTTGCTGTCAAAAGCCATATAGCCGTGCATCATTGCAGAGAATCCTATAGAACCAACCGTATGAAGGGTGACTCCATATTTTTGCTCAACCTCTTGCTTCATTTCACGATAAGCCTCTTGCAGACCCGTAATAATACTCTCTAAGTTGTACGTCCAATAGCCATCTACCAAGAGGTTTTCCCACTCATAGCTTCCAGATGCGATTGTTTCAAAACGATGATCAATCAGCACTGCCTTGATACGTGTGGATCCAAATTCGATACCAAGTGAGGTCTCTCCCTTAGTAATCGCTTGTTTTATGTCTTGATCCATGCTCACGTTACTCCTCTCTCTGAACAACTGTTATAACCGCAATAACGAAAGAAGGCGCTTTCTTTTATTTACAGCCTTAGTATATTTTTTGTGCGTACATTTGTCAACACTAAACCATAGTTATACCTACAAATACTTTGGGGAACCGAGTATTCTTCTAACTTCTTTTTAGTATTTATACATACAGGACAATAGATTATAATAAGCTCATATTTATGCTAAAATATGTACATACAAATATTACGGGTGCATCAATTAGTATTAGAACAACTTGGAAAGAAGGATTAAAGTGAAACCAAAGTATCAGGTCATTCTTGAGGATATAAAAAGCAACATTCTTTCAGGGGCATACAGCGTAGGAGAACAAATTCCAACGGAATTGGCTTTGCAGGATAAGTATAAAGTTAGTCGCCAGACGGTTCGAAAGGCTATTCTGGAACTATCGAACGAGGGTTTTTTAAGAAGTGAAAAAGGATCTGGCACCTATGTCAGCAACCAATTTCGATCAAAAACTGGTGGAAATTCCAGTAATAAAACCATCGGTGTCATCACGACCTACATCTCTGATTACATCTTCCCCTCGATTATTCGCGGAATTGAAGCCAGATTAAATGAAGATAATTATTCATTACTATTAGCGAGTACCAATAATGATGTCGCACAGGAAAAGAAAGCCTTGGAGATGATGCTGTCCTTTGGTGTCGATGGTTTGATCATCGAGCCTACAAAAAGCAATCTATATAATCCCAATATCGCTTACTACCTGACATTCAAGGAACAGGATGTTCCATTCATTATGATTAATGCTTATTACGAAGAGTTGGAAGTTCCTTACTTCTGCCTCGATGACGTACAATCCAGCTATCTGGCAACCAAAGAATTGATCGCTAATGGACACACACAGATTGGCATTATTGCCAAAATGGACGATTTACAAGGAAAGTATCGGATGAAAGGCTATATCAAAGCACTCGGAGAAGCCAAATTACGTTTTCACCCAGAACAAGTGCTGTCATTCTATACGGAGACAAAGCAGGACCTGTCCACCAACTTGAAGAAATTCCTGACCGAACAAAGAGACGAGTTAACGGCAATTGTCTGCTATAACGACGAGGTCGGATTAGAAGTTGTACATGTATGCAGGCAGCTTGGTATATCAGTTCCCGAAGATTTGTCTATTATTGGCCAAGACAATTCCTATATATCCAAAAATGCGAACATCAAACTCACGACATTGACACATCCACAAGAGCAAATGGGCCGCGATGCCGCCGATTGGGTTATTAAGAAACTGCAAGGGAAAAAGGATCTGAGCAACCAAACCTATTATCAGCCCGTGTTAATTGAGGGAGAGACGGTAAAGAAGAAACTGAATTGAAGAGATTCATAGCCCCTTTAAACCTAGTGCCTCATTGTCATATGACACTTTGGAGTGATTTGGTATGGTGGGTGACGAAATGTAACTTGTTGATATGACAAGTCCTTTGCCATACTCGGTTTTGTCGAACGCCATAAGGCAAAAATACATTTCAAGGAGAAATCATTCATGGAAAAAATGATTTACACCATTCTCGCGGTTCTACTATTATCAACTACGATTACTACCGCGTGTACGGCACCCAACGGCGCGTCAGTTGCCGCACTCGTTAACGTACCAGTTACATCTGAAAGGGCTAGCTTGGAGGGGCCGCGAGATGCCAAGGAACTAGAAGCTTTTGCAGATGGTGTTTTTGCGAACAAGATGAAGAAGTTTAATACCGTGGGTTCTAATTTTGTGGTCGTCACAGGTGGGAAAGTGATGCTAAGCAAAGGTTACGGTTATGCCGACAAGGAGAAAAAAATTCCTGTTGATAAAAATACCGTTTTTCAAATCGGCTCTGTTACAAAGTCATTCACTGCATTGGCAGCTATGCAGTTGGTGGATAAGGGGAAAATGTATTTAAAACACGATATCCAAGAGTATTTAGGAGGAATAAAGGTTCCGAATAAAACAGGAAAAAAACTGACGATGTTTGATCTACTTACATATTCAAGTGGATTTGACGAACCGGATATTTCCATGGAAATGCATCCAGAATACGCGGACAAATATTTTCCAATGAAGAAGTTCATTGCATCAAATATGCCAACTGTTGTCAGACCTCCCGGAGAAGCGTACACTTATGACAATTTTGGTTTCATGCTAGCGGGATATGCTATAGCAAATGTAACGGGCATGTCGTATTCCAAATATATGGAAAAGAATATTTTCAAACCGTTAGGCATGAATTCGACGAGTGTGCGGTTTACCCCCCAATTGTTAAGCAGAATGGCTGCTCACTATGGACCAACAGGTGAACTGATAGCCTTGGACGGGTTTAAACCAACGGAAAAACCTGAAGGCGGTATCGTTTCAACAGCAGATGACATGGCGAAGTACCTCATTATGCACCTGAACAAAGGCAAGTACAAAGGTAAAGAATTGGCGAGTCCAAAGAGTATAGAGCAAATGCACACATACCAGTTATTCCCTGATAAGGAGTTCCCGGTTACAACAATTGGATTCGAAGGCTACTTCAAAGAGAAGATGAATAATCAGCATGTGATTCTAAAAGGTGGGAATGTTACAGGGCATTCTTCCTTGATTGTTATTCTGCCTGAGAAGAATACAGCAATGTACATGTCCTACAATAACGACTCCATGATGAGTCTTGAAGTGTATGAAGAATTTATGAATCATTATTATCCGAGAAAATCAGAAGTTCCAAAGTCAACCTACGTGACAATAAGTGAGCAGCAGGCCCAAGACTACGTGGGATTATACCAAAATACGCGTTTTGCTGCCTTAAGAACGAAGGTTTCGTATTCGGACGGGAAATTAATAATGGAGACAGGAACATCAGGCAAACATACACTAAAAATGATCCACCCTTTATTATTTGAAGATGAATCAGGTAATAAATTGACGTTTAATAAAAATCAAGCAGGCCATATTGCATATTTGTATTACATGCAGCTCCCAGACCTCGTTGCTTATGCGCAAAAAATAAACATTGATTCACCATTTTCTGATGTACCTGCGGATAGTAAATATATTTCATATATAAACGACCTTAATGCTTTGAAAGTCATGAGCGGAAAGTCAGCCAATCTCTTTGATCCAAAAGGAACGATGACTCTGGGAGAATTCTCAAAAGTGCTACTGCGCGCCCACGGGTGGTATAAACAACCTTTCATGATTGAACCGAATAAAAAGCAAATGATGGCCGGACTACGTAATTATCAGCCTAATTCTCCTATCACTAGACAAATGGCGGCGGTAATGATCCAGAACCTGAAACAGGTTGAGCCTGGAATTAAGGTTAAATTGAGTGGCGAAACGGATGCTTGGGCAGTTAAAGCAGTCACAGCTCTGGTTTCCCAAGGTATCATGGACCCGAATACCAAGATCAATGTAGACGGCTCCATAGACTTCCGCTCCAAACAGCTTTTGAAGCGTCAAGAAGCCAGTGCCCTGTTGGATCAAGCATTTAATTACTATACGTTGCCAATCAGTCACTAATTCACAAGATTAAATAGAAAAAGTAAAATAATACTCCTTATATACAAAAATGCTACTGACAACGAAACGTCAGTAGCATTTTACATTTTTTCGGCTTCCTCGTAAATCCGATTTCGGAATGTTCAGGCTCTGCCACACCACAATTAAATCAAAGGTGAGCTCGCAGGTGCCTATGTATTATTGTATATGGTACACTCGTGTTGATTCCATTAACTAAACTCCTAAAACGATAGATCATCTTTTAACCAACCTATAGTGAGGGAGGAAATAATGAAAAGTCACTTAAGAAATATTACGGTCGACGGTTATGCATTCGTTTATTGGTATACAGGCGGGTCCCGCTTCATCTTAAACTTATCTCCGAAAGAGAATAAAAACATCAAAATCACGTTGATTTTCAAGGCAGACCCTCCTGAAGAAGAGCCTCACACTTCTTGGTCCTTTTATGACATTTCCGCACAAAATAATGGAATGGACGTTGTCATCCATCTGGGTAAACCCAAGCATATTGCTGAAATCATCTCTTACTTGATGGCAAATCGACCAAAGCTTTGGATCCAGGGAAAACCTCAAGTTCTGGATCATGCTTGGGATTTACTAAAAGAAATGGGCTATTCCAAGTTCAATCCAATTTGGATTAGACAGTGGTAGTCGTAATGATTTGTGAGCTAGCCCCCTTCGACTACTCAAAAGGGGCTTAAAATCCGCAGGTATACGATTATTCGTTATTCGGCGTGGCCGGACTGGCCTGGGGCATCAAGCCTTTAACGGCGCCGATAAACGGGCGAATGGACTTGATCATACCGTAGCCCATCCTCACAACTGGGACAACTTTCTGGATCATGCCGAACAGCCGCAGGCCGCCGCTGAGCATACTGCCAAGCCCTCCTGCTCCCGCAGTGGCACCGCCAAGCCCGCCCAGGCCGCCGAACAACGAGCCCATCATCGGCAGGAATGCAGATACCTTGGCGTCTGGCTTGCGGGAGCGCGAACGACCAGACGGTTTACGTGCACCGCTTTTCCGGTTGTCCAGACGGGCGCTCGGGGCATGCGAACTGGCTCTGCGTTTGAGAGATCGGGAGTCTTGCTTCCTGGAAGGAGCACGTGGAGGAGCTCCAGCATTGGCAAGTACCAGCCCGCTGCGATTAACGTCGGTAATGTAGCCGACGTAAGTCTCTCCGCTGTGCAGGGTGACACAGACCGGACGGCCTTGAAACCTCTTAGCCCGTGCACGCATCTCTTTCGATTGTGCCATGGAAGTTCACCTCGCTCACTGATTATAATTCAGTTTACGCCAGGTGCGGGCTGCCTGCTTGTGCGAATGGGGCATACGCACGCCGAAAATCGTTTGACGGGCTCGTCGACGTTAAAGTCCCCTTAATTTTTCCACGCTAAATCAAGAGAATTGCCAAAAACCTGCTACTGGATGTTGTATCTCCGTCGTCCCCATTTTGGCGAAAATATATAGTGACCCAAAACCAAAAGGATAATTGTAATCCTCTTGAAGCAACGTTTCAGGATAACCATCTTCATCTACCTGGAATAAAAAAGAGAATGACTCCTCCATCAGCTTCGTAAAATAATAGTCTTCATTTTGAATAAGTCTCGGGTTTCCGCCTACTTTGATCAAAAAGGGCTGATCCATCGATTTTTCGTCATGGCTTAGTTCCCCGTTTGAAATTGCATGCTTTGTAAGACCTGGGTTAGTAAACATATCTTTGTCACTTTCAGTTGAAATGGGATGCTCCATCACCTTGATTGAGCAATTGGGATAAATGTTGTTTTCCAAATACTCCTTATAGTCTTCAGGGATGAAGATCGAAATCATGCTCTCTGGTTTAAAGGGATGGACAAAGCTCAAGTAAAAGACATACTTTTGGTTACCTTCGTGGATGAGATCTTCTTGATCATCAAAAAATTCGGGTGCATTCCCGCCGATCCAGCCTGCACTATGTTCGCTCGGTAGGACCGATTCCGCGTAATAAAGAATACAATCTGTTCTCTCAACTAAAATATCCATTTGATTCTCATTAGGCAATTTACAACTCTCCCTCAAGAAATAATGAGGTGCTTAAATATCAATACCCTTACTCAGCTGCTTCTGCCAGCCATGCTTGCATAGCCGGAGACTCTGCCCGATTCAAACGCAGGGCGATTTGGGTGTTGGTCTCATCTGGCGGCATGACCTCCACAAGGACGCATACAGACTCTCGCGGTTGATTCAAGGCAAACACGCCTTCATCGTCGAGCATTTTCATCGCCAGTTCTATGGCCTTCAGCCTCAAATCATATTCACGATTCCATTCGTCTACCTCAAGCTCCGCAATGGAAGGGCGTTCCATAAACAGTTGTTTAACATTATCGAAGTCCTCATCTCTAAAACAACAGTAGGGTGAATCGGCATAGGACCATTTGATGAGTTCCGCAATCGTTGATCCCGGCGTGTCGCTTTCGTCTCCTTGCCTGACCGCTTCCCTCTCCAAGGCCTCCCATGACCAGGCGGAGATGCTTGGCGCATGTCCCTCTCCAGTCGTAAATAGCGTGCAGTAATAGTAACGTTCGCCATTTTCAAAAAGAGTGCGAAAGGACGTCCTAGCCACATCGGCAATCTTTGCCGCCAGCGCCTCTATCTCTTGCGTCCACTTCATGACTATCGCCCCTTCCCCCTATAAAATATACATCTAATTTCCATTATAAAGATTGTCCATTCTAAATCTACCTACCCCTTACCCTGATCCTGGAGATTTGCGTGATTCACTCCTTCGTTATGTTGCATAAGACGACCTTCCAGCCGTTCATATTCATTAAATTCTTTTTCCTTTACAAGTATAGGAGATGGGGACGGAAGCCAATCTAAAACTATCTGTTATGCAAGGAGCTCAGCACATGACGTATGGTGAAATTCTATTTCGTACAGCAACGTCCTTCGTTGCTCTACTCGTTTTAACGCGTCTGCTCGGTAAAAAACAAGTCGGACATCTAACGTTTTTCAATTATGTAACAGGGATTACCTTCGGCTCCACCACTGCTGAGATTATCGTCAACAGACACATCACGCTGCTGCAAGGAATATCTAGCTTGGTCTTATGGTCATTCTTGGCGTTCATCATCGCATTGGTCGGATTGCGCTCCGTCAAAGCTCGTGAGATTCTCGACGGCCAGCCTACGATTCTCATCAAGAAAGGGGAAATTTTGGAGAAGGCATTGGCTAAACAGCACCTCAACATCGACGATTTAAGCATGTTGCTTCGGAACAAGGATGTCTTCTCACCCGAAGAAGTGGAATTTGCAATTTTGGAACCTGACGGTAAACTCAGTGTGTTGAGAAAAGAAGAACTACTGCCTGCAACGAAAAAAGATATAAAAGCAACCCTTACGCCTATGCAAAGAATCCCGACGGAGCTTATCGTTGATGGAAAAATCGTAGAAAAAAATCTTGTAAAAATGGATGTCTCCGTTGTCTGGCTCAACCAACAATTAAAGAAAGCCAGCATTCATTCCGTGGATCAAGTATTCTACGCAGAGCTCCAATTGGACGGGACGCTGTATATCGACAAATACCAGGACTCCCCCCCATAAAAGGATATCCGGTATCAACTACCTGAGTTCTATTACGGAATACGGCATAAGCCTGTCTCCGATTTTAGAAACCTTACATCAATGGGGAGTGGCCCATATCGAGCGAAAGCAGCTCATAAGGAATAATGAGCAAACAGAAACGGACTAGCGTTCAATATTACGCTAGTCCGTTTCATTTTGCACCGAGTCACGCCCATAGTGGGGCTTTGTTTATTTTGTCCAGTGTTTGGAGATATCAGGGGTGCACGTGCGGGTTATTTTTCCTCTACAATTATTGAAATCCATCCTTCAGCCAAGTGCTGGCTAATGCAATTGCACCGCGGGCGGCTAATGTATCTGCCAAAGCATTCAGCATGACAAAATCATGAATGATTCCTTGATAACGCACCGTCGTGACGTCCACACCAGCCTCCCGAAGCTTATTCCCATAAGCCTCGCCTTCATCTCGAAGAACATCGGCTTCAGCCGTGATGATGAGTGCTGGCGGGAGATCGCGAAGCTGGTCGATGGAGGCTCTCAGGGGAGAGGTATAGATTTCATTCAGCTCTTCCGGTTTGTTGATATACTGTTCCCAGAACCAAGCCATCCCATCACGGCGCAGGAAGTATCCTTCAGCAAATTCATGATACGAGCCCGTATCCATTCCGGCATCTGTAACCGGGTAGAACAGCAGCTGTCGCTGGATCTCGGGGCCTTTTCTTTCCTTAGCGATCAACGTGATGGCCGCCGTCATATTGCCCCCGACGCTATCACCCCCGATGGAGATATGATCTGAATTCAGGCCATAATCCTTGCCGGAGGAAGAGATCCATTGCAGGGTAGCGTAGATCTCTTCAAGGGCTGTCGGATATTTGGCTTCGGGAGACAAGCTGTAATTGGGAAATACCATGGCGGATCCGCTTCTGACCGCTAGCTCGCGGATCAGCCGGTCGTGGGTATGGGCATTGCCGAACACCCATCCCGCGCCGTGAATGTACAAAACAGTGTTAAGCAATTGTCCGGCCGTGTTCTTCGGGCGCAGGATCCGAACGGACACTTGACCGCTCGGCCCGCCTGGGATGTTGAGCTCCTCTATATCTACATCCGGTTTCTTGACATCTCCCGATTGGACTTCGTCTACCGTAACTCTTCCCTTCTCTGGCCCAAGATGGAATAAGTAGGGCGGATTCGCAGTATCCTCAACGAATTGTTGTGCAGCAGGCTCAAGAATAATCTTTTTAGTCATGTGTATCATTCTCCTTTATCGTTATATATATTTTATAAAATTAAATTTCACAAAACCATTTTGGGTAAAAAAAAGGGTTACAATTTGCGCAGCTCCCAGAGAATATCCTCTGGCTCCATCCTCTTGGTAAAGTCAGGATTCACGTATGTAGAGCGGATAAAGGAGTATTCGTCAATCATGAACGTTCCCGTCACCGGAAGCAGCCAATGATCTGTCCCATTGTACTCGTGAAGATCAATATTATGGCTTAAATACATGCTCTTCAGATAGTCGGGCACTTCATACAACAGATTATATTTGGTGGCAACGATTCCCTTAGGGTCGCTAAGAACCTTAAAGGACAGTTCTGCTTTCTCTTGATCAGACAGCGTATAATCCGGCAATTGCGGACTGACTGCGATAAGCTGAGCGCCTAGCGCCTGAATATCGGGGAGAATCTCCTGGTAAGCTCTTAGTTGTCGATTGCAGTAAGGGCACCAGCCTCCTCTGTAAAAGGTAAGGACAACAGGACCTTTGGCCAATTCGTCAGCCAAATTGATTTGGTTTCCAAGTGAATCTGACAATTCAAAGTCCTTGGCTTTCTCCCCAACTGGTAGTCCTGTCGCCTTGCCTTCCTCTTGAAGTTGCTGGATGACACGTTGGTGTATAGCCTGCACTTCAAACGGGTTTGCTGCAGTGACCTTCTCTAACGCTGAAGTTAAGGTCGTTGTTGGCATGGTCACACCTCCAATAAATTATTTGCCGCTGGTCTGAATGACTTTGTCCGCTAATACTTTGATGGCTTTGTTTAATTCCGACACTTCCAGGGTGGACATGCCGCTGGCTGATAGGAGCGCGGATGGAATACAATCGGCTTCACCCTTAAGGGCCAACCCTTTCTCTGTGAGCAGGACCAAGACGACCCTCTCATCTTCCGTCGATCGTACTCTCCGGATCAGTTCGTTCGCTTCCATCCGTTTCAGCAGCGGCGTCAAGGTACCTGAATCAAGGTCTAACTGTTCTCCTAGTTCTTTGACCGTTCGCCCGTCACTTTCCCAGAGGGATAGCAACACAAGATACTGAGGATAAGTAATTCCCATCTGTTCCAATAGCGGTCGATACAACCGAGAAATGGCTCGGGAGCAAGCATATAAGGAAAAGCAAAGGTGTTCGTTAAGTTGCAGCATGTGAGGTCAACCCCTATTTAATATTGTGCACAATTTAATTATACAAAATGTTTTAGGGCTGTCAACCACTTATTTTTGATCGGGAGGATTTATTCAACATTCAGCTTGGGGCAGTTGAGGACCCCAATCAATTTTGACAAATAAAGTGAGAGAGTGGTAGATTCTTTTTAAACTAATTCTTTAATTTGGGTGGGCCTATGAGGAGAAAATTACAGATTTACATATCGTCTACTTACTATGATCTTATTGAGGAAAGACATACCGCTGTTGAAGCCATACTTCAAGCCGGTCATATCCCTGCGGGAATCGAGCAATTTTTCAAGGAAAGTCCAATCAAAATTAGGAAGAGATGGATTGACGAGTCCGATATATATGTCCTGATTCTCGGAGGATTCTATGGTTTAACACTTCCTGATGAATCCAAGAGCTATATCCATTGGGAGTATGAGTATGCCGGAGAAGCGGGCAAACCTAGATTTGCTTTTGTTATCACAGATGAAGCATTAAGACAAAAGCCATACGACTTCGCAGCAATTGAATACTATCAGAAGTTTCAAGAGTTTAAGCAATCAGTCATGGAACAAATTCCGATCTATTATGTTGAAGATGTACGGCATATTAAAATGGTACTTCGCGATCAATTGTCAAAGTATGCAGCAAGGGACGATTTGTATGGTTGGGTTTCCGGTAAGGATGTCCCGGACGTTCAAAAGCTGTTGGAAGAGAACGAAAGATTAAAGGCGGAGTTGGAGAAAAAGAAATGAAAGAAGGGCTGGCACGACCAGCCCCTTTCCTTAATATTCTCGTCAATCTATATCCTGCTTGAGTTGAATCTCCTTCCACTTCTCCTTCAAAGCTTTCAAATCTTCTACGAAGAACCTAAGTAAATTGGGTCGTCTTCTTACTGCAAGCGGGTGATAGGTGAAGCTGATGGGCGCACCCCGTAACTCATACCAGCTGTCTCGTAACTCCTTGACACTGGCACCCTCCTTATTGGTGAATATAGCTTCCGCTACAACATTACCAAATCCAAAGGAGCTGCTGTACTTTTCTTTTGCAACTTTTGCGCCATCTACTTTACACCATCCCCGCTCATGACATAAGCCTTTCTCATCAGCTTATTTCTATGTAGGGACACCTGTCCCAGTAACGGCAACTGCCCAGTTTAAATCGTAAAAGTAGCACATTATTAGATGTACTACTCACGATAATTTCTTAGTTGCTTAGTTTCAGAATAGAGATCATTCAAGGTTCTAATTCAAGGTGCATCTTGGCTTCCGCCTCATCCCATGGCACCGAGTAACCCGCCCCCTTGGCGCAAAAGATGGAGGAGGAAGTATACAGTGGGTCTGCCTCTTTGCGGTAGCCCACCTGTTCTATGACTTCCTCCGTATTATGGCAGCAGTCGTAGCCGCTGAACACGCAGCGGATACTGCCTCGTCCATGCGTAAAGGATGCAAATTCGGCGCTGTAGTTCATAAAAGTCGATACAGGCACCCTGCCCGTGACCACCGCTTGCGTTCCGATTGTCTGCGGCGGATTAAAAATACCTGAAGCACGCTGAATATCAGACAGTACTCTGCCCATTTCATCGATAGCGACCTTGATTTTGAAATCGTAATAGGGCTCCAACAGCACGTTCTCCGCCTTCTCCAGACCCTGCCGTAGTGCTCGAAAGGCAGCCTCACGAAAATCACCGCCATGGGTATGTTCTTTATGCGCGCGGCCCCTCAGTAACGTAATGTTCACATCGGTGACCGGCATGCCGGTCAGCAGTCCGTGATGCTCGCGTTCATAGAGATGATTCCGAATCAGATTCTGATAGCTGATATTCAGTTCATCGGCATGACATCTGCTATCGAACGTGATGCCGCTGCCCCTTTTTCCCGGTTCAAGCAGCAGATGCACTTCCGCATAATGCCTGAGCGGTTCAAAGTGGCCGTACCCTTTTACAGCCGATTGAATCGTTTCCTTATACAAGATTTCCGGTTGCCCAAAAGAGATAGCAAAGCCAAACCGCTCTCTAACAAGCTGATCCAGCACTTCCAGTTGAATCAATCCCATGACGCGGATAGAAATCTCCTGCAATTTCTCATCCCAAACGACGTTCAGAGACGGCTCCTCCGCCTCCAGCGTGCGAAAAGCACCGAGTACCTTCTGTACATGTATCGAATTGTCGAATACTACCTTCGATTGTAACGTCGGCTCTGAATCGTAAGCTAACTTGTCTGATATCGACCCCAGGCCTTGCCCAGCCTCGGCGGCGGACAATCCAGCAACCGCAAACAAATCACCGGCTTCCACTTGTTCCACCGGCTGCGATTTAAGGCCATTAAACATGAAGAGCCGCGTAACTTTTTCGTCATATTGAACGCCGCCACTCTCATAACTAAGCTGTTCTCTCACCTTTAACCGACCACCGAGCGCCTTAATGAACGTGAGTCTCGCTCCACCTGCATCGTGCCGAATTTTATAAACCCGTCCCTGGAACGAAGCATTCTCATCATAAGTGGATGTCGTCAGCAGATGCAGCTGATCCAGAAATTCAATGACGCCCGTATCCTGAAGCGCAGAGCCGTAAGCATAAGGGAAGAGAAGACCCGCCGCTATCATCCTCTGCAAGGCCCTCAGCCAGAAGCCGGCATCCTCTTTCCCCTCCAGGAATGCTTCCAGCAAGACTTCGTCTCGCTCCGCCATGGCCTCCCGCAGTGGCTCACCGACTATGCCGTCAGCAAAGGTCTGTGTAATGCAGCATACTTCCCCCGTCAACTGCTGACGGATATCTGCCTCGGTTCTGTCTGCATCTGCACCGATCCGATCCGTCTTGTTGATAAAGAAGAACGTCGGAATCCGATGCTTGCGCAGCAGCTGCCAGACCGTCTCCGTATGACCTTGGACACCTTCAACTGCGCTTACAATCAGGATGGCATAATCAATGACCTGAATCGCCCGCTCCATCT
>NZ_JCAJRU010000016.1:0-39267 GCF_059447605.1 Paenibacillus sp. N119s
AGACATACTTATCGTAGATTTTCGTGTAATCGCGTTCTACGATGCTGAAATTAGGCATAGTTTTACCCGGCACAGCAGCGACCTCACCCTTCGTCCAATCCTTGACAAGACCCATCGGCTGCGAAATTTCGCCTATAGAATCATGTCCAAGCGGTGCAGTTACAAGGTCTTTATATATTCCTGGCAGATGTACTTTGGCCATGTTCGAGAAGGTTTCGGATAGCTGACGGTAAATATCCCAATCTGAGCGGGATTCCCAAAGTGGGTTAACCGCAGGATTAAATGGATGCACGAACGGATGCATGTCTGTCGAGGACAAATCCGTTTTCTCATACCAGGTTGCCGCCGGAAGTACGACATCCGCGTACAATGGCGTTGTAGTCATCCGGAAATCAAGTGCGACCATCAAATCAAGCTTTCCTTCCAC
Source organism: Paenibacillus sp. N119s (assembly GCF_059447605.1). Lineage (NCBI taxonomy): Bacteria > Bacillati > Bacillota > Bacilli > Caryophanales > Paenibacillaceae > Paenibacillus > Paenibacillus sp. N119s. The sequence goes on from NZ_JCAJRU010000016.1 coordinate 428, forward strand.
ATCTTCCCGCCAAATGATTTCCTCTGGCTTCTGATCTTCATTCGGCTGGGCCAGCAACGCGTCGGAAGCTCCGAGCAAATGCTTCATGAAATATTCCTGTCCCTTGGCCGAGCTGGAAATGAGGTTGGACCGCCAAATAAAGAGTGAACGCGGGAAGTTCTCTGCTGCCCCTGGGTCTTCAATAGCGAAACGGGTCTTACGCGATTTAATCTCTTCCACAGTGTGGTTAATGATTTCCTCGTTTGACTTCTTGCCTAATTGCGCTGCTTCTTCAGCAAATAGCAAGCTGTTTTTATTAAACTGCGGATAAGAAGGCATCCAACCCAACCGGGCAGCGAGCACATTGTAGTCCGCCGGATGTTGGTAACTGACATCTCCCGCAGTCGGTGATTTCAATGTGTCTGTGCCACTTTCTTCATAACGCCACTGTTCTGTTGCGAAATAGAAGAATGAAGTAGCATTTTGCAATCGAGCCGGTCCCTGCCAGTCTTTGGCAAAGGCAATCGTTGACCAACCTTCAATAGGACGGCACTTTTCTTGACCTACATAATGCGCCCAGCCTCCGCCGTTAACACCTTGGGAAGCAGTCAGCACGACCAGGTTCAAGATGGAGCGATAAATGGTGTCACTGTTGAACCAGTGATTGATCCCCGCCCCCATAATGATCATGGAACGTCCTTGGGTATCGATGGCGTTCTGAGCAAATTCGCGAGCAACTTGCACGACAACTGATGCCTTGACTCCCGTGATCTTTTCCTGCCAGGCAGGCGTATAATGACAAGCTGCATCATAATAATCCTTTGCATTATGAGGGCTATCATTGCGAGCCACACCATACTGACTCATCATCAAGTCATATACGGTGGCTACGAAACGCTCTGAGCCATCAGCCAGACGTACTTTTTTCGCCGGAATGACACGTTTGAACGTTCCGTTACCTGCGTTATCAAAATAAGGGAATACGATTTCTTCCCATTGCTCGTCATGACCTACCACCGTGAGCGCAGGCTCAACCTTTGTTCCGTCTTCCCGCTCCAAGATCAGATTCCATTTCTTATCCTGCTCCCAGCGCTGTCCCATGGTACCGTTCGGAACCATCATTTCCCCTGCTACTTCATCGAATATGACCGGTTTCCAGTCTGCATGCTGTGAAGCATCCCCCAGATCGCTGGCCCGCAGAAAACGTCCGCCTTTCCAGGCTCCTTCATGGGGATCAAGCAGAATCATGAATGGCATATCTGTATATTGCTTGGCATAGTTAATGAACATGGGTTCCTGGCGTTCCTGATAGAACTCATCCAGAATGACATGCGTCATCGCCTGTGCCACAGCGGCGTCTGTACCTGGATTGGGTGCAAGCCAGTTGTCAGCGAACTTCACATTTTCCGCCAAATCCGGAGCCACGGATACAACCTTGGTTCCTTTATAGCGTACTTCCGTCATAAAGTGAGCATCTGGCGTCCGGGTAAGTGGTACATTCGATCCCCACATGATCAGATAACCTGCGTTGTACCAATCTGAGGATTCAGGTACGTCCGTTTGCTCACCCCAAATTTGAGGAGAAGCAGGCGGAAGATCGGCATACCAATCGTAAAAGCTCAACATCTCCCCACCAAGCAGAGAAATGAACCGAGCTCCCGAGGCGTAGCTAATCATTGACATCGCCGGAATAGGGGTGAAACCTGCAATCCGGTCAGGACCGTACTTACGGATTGTGTAAATTAATTGCGCCGAAATCAGCTGCAGAACATCATCCCAAGCCACACGAACATGCCCGCCTTTGCCGCGAGCCGATTTGTAGAGCTTGGCTTTCTCCGGATCTTCCACAATGCTGGCCCATGCGTCTACTGGATTGCTATGCTCCTTGAGAGCAGCTTGCCAGAGTCGCAATAGCTTACCGCGCATATATGGGTATTTCACACGTAACGGGCTGTATTCATACCAGGAAAATGAAGCTCCACGCGGGCATCCACGCGGCTCAAATTCCGGCATGTCCGGACCGCAGGAAGGATAATCAATTTGCTGATTTTCCCAAGTGATGATGCCGTTCTTTACAAAAACCTTCCAGCTACAGGAGCCAGTACAGTTAACACCATGCGTCGTGCGAATCACTTTGTCGTGAGACCAACGCTGGCGGTACACGTTTTCCCATTCTCTATTTTTTTCTTCAAGGATTGACCAATTTCCGGAATAGCTCTCGATTGGTTTGAAGAAGTTGAGACTGTATTTCTTTTTCATCGGTGATCAACGCTCCTTTTCAGAATGAATCAGTCCGTCGCAAGCCCATGGGAAAGATCCATTCGCTTACTCTCATTATGAAATTCATTCATCTCTGTTCCCATTAGGGAATGTCCTATAGCGTTATAGAAAATCCCTCGTTCTATGGAATCATACAAAAAAAGCCCCCTCTGTTCAGAGGGAAGCTTGTATGAATAGATTAATTGTTCTTTTGGCCTGTTAACAGGAGCATCATAAAGGAAATCAGTATAATAGAACATGTCCAGGCCCAGGCCATGGGAAGATGACCAGCATCCACTGCAATATAGATGGCAGTCGGGATCGTTTGTGTTTTACCCGGAATATTCCCAGCAATCATCAGCGTAGCACCGAATTCGCCCAGTCCACGGGCAAAACCGAGCATAAAGGCCGCTTTAAAAGCAGGGAAGATCAACGGAAAGGTGATATAACGGAAGACCTGCCATTCATTTGCACCCATCGAGCGCCCTGCGCTCTCCAAATCCCGGTCCACTGAAGCGAATCCCATTCTCAGTGTCCGGTAGACGAGAGGAAAAGCCACAACTACCGCTGCCACAACCCCAGCCCACCATGAGAAAATAATAGGCTCGCCAAACCATTGCTCCATCAACTGTCCAAACCAACTTTTTCGTCCGAGTAAGATTAACAGTAGAAACCCAACTACAGTCGGCGGGAGCACCAGAGGCAGCATAAGCACGGTTTCAACGAGAGTTTTCCCTTTGAATAATCCTAACCGCGACATGGACCATGCCGAAAACAAACCTAATAGGATCACCAAAATACTGGATAACAGCGCAACCTGCAGCGATAATCGGATTGGAGGCCAATATTCGTTCCAATCTATAGCTTGCATACTCACTTCGGTATGGTAAATCCATACTTAGCCATAATATTCAAAGATTCTTGCGATTGAAGGTATTCATAAAAGTTTTCGGCTTCTTGAATATGCTTGGAAGCTTTGACAATGCCGATAGGATACTCAACCGTAGAATAGGTTTTAGGATCGACCTCAAAGGCAATTTTCGCCTTTTGCGAAGTTAACGCATCTGTCTTATACACAAACCCCACATCAGCGTTACCTGTTTCTACGTATTGCAGCACTTGTCTAACATCTTTCGCCTGAACGAGCTTGTCCTGCAGCACATCCCAAAGCTTTACGTTTGTCAGTGCTTCCTGTGCATATTTGCCTGCAGGAACACTTTCAGGAATACCGATTGCTACCTTTTTCACTTCGTTTTTCGTTAGATCCTTGATATTCGTGATGCTCATCGTCCCATCTGCAGGGATCACCGCTACCAGCTCGTTCGTCAGCCATGTTTTTTGTTGATTGCTATCGATTAACTGCTGATCTACGAGCGACTTCATGTTTTTCTTTGAAGCAGACAAAAACAAGTCCGATGGTGCCCCTTGCTCAATCTGCTTTTCCAATGCACCGGAACCACCAAAGTTGAAATTCAATTTAATACCTTTATGGGATGATTCGTACAACGGCTGGATTTCTTTGAGTGCATCTGTTAAGCTCGCAGCTGCGGAAATGGTCAGTTCAACAGTTTCAGCCTTTTTCGATGATTCCTGGCTGGAGACCTCGTTTTGAGTCGTGCTATTTCCACCTGAAGCTGGTTGTTGCCCCGCGCCGCATCCTGCAAGTACTAACACAATGGCAAAAATAAAAAAGAAGACCTGACTTTGTTTAATAATTTTCTTCATGTTGGATCGGCTCCTTACGTTCTGCCTATCATAAGGGATAGGTTCCATTATGAATGAAGTTGTGCCTGTTTGGTGCGTTCAACCAACGTACAATTCTCAAGCAGAATATGATTATAAATGTCCGCTTCCAGGTCCTCCAAACGCTTCAATACAAGTCGGTGTGTACCACACGCTTCCTGTAGCGGCTCAAAACCATTGGTAATCAAGCGCAGCTCCTGCAATAAATCCACAACCGCTTGATGCTCACCCTGCAACTCGGACAAATGAAAATGAAGTGCATCCACACGTTCAAATGCCGAGTCTTGAAGAAACGCTTGAATCAACGGAAACAGAAGGTTTTCCTTGAATTGAATATGTGCCGATAGCTTCTGCTTAAGCAAGGTATAAAGTTCATTCACTCGCTTTAGGTGCGAATAACGTTCGCCATGGACCCGCGTTAGTTTGGTAATATACGGTGTGAGCGCCGCTAGTTCTTCACATAATTTTGTGTGATACTCATCCTGAATATAGGCGATCAGTTCTTTGGGTTCCAGCGAGGAAGGCTGCATTTGCTTATGCTGTGCCTGGCTTTCCTCCACTTCATGCACCCGCTCCAGCAGTTCATCAGCATGAAGACCTCGGCTCTCTGCTGCTTCGCGGAGCGGTATTTTCCCGCCACAGCAGAAGTCAATCCGTAGTTTACGGAACAAGTCACTAGTTTTGGGCACTTCTTTCACTATGTCCGCTACCCATGTTTCCACCGTTAGCTGGCTCATTTTTCATTCCCCCATCTTACTTCATTTTTATACTTAATTCTCATTCTATGTTTCTCTCAAGACTGAGCCAATAAGGGTGTTCCCTTTTTCACTCATGGAAACAGCCTGCTTATAAAAAACCTGCGACCAGCTGTTCAGCTGCTTCTTTGCCTTGAGCGATACAGTCCGGAATGCCAACGCCTCCATAACCAGCGCCACACAGAAAAACATTCGGAAAATACCGGGACAAATCGTGTCTTACCTTCGTCATATGCTCTTTGTGCCCAATCGGATATTGCGGCATCGATTGAATACACCGACTGACCTCAGTCATTTCAGGTTGAGCCTCGATCCCCATTAAATCTTTCAGGTCTTTGCGGGCAGCTTCCACCAGTTCCTCGTCTGTCATCTGAACCCACTCCTGTGCACCTGCATGACCAATGTAAGTCCGTAAGAGTGTATAGCCTTCAGGTGCGGTATGGCTCCACTTTGTCGATGACCAAGTACAGGCCGTAATCATTTTTCCTTCTTTGCGGGGAACGAGAAATCCAGTTCCCTCATAGGCCAAGCGAAGGTCTGAATTTTTATAAGCCAAGGAAATATTCGCTACCGAAACGTAATTGATCTGATGGAGCCAGCTCACACTTTCGATATCGGAAAACAATGTAGCCGCCTCAAAGGCTGGAACAGCGCAAATCACTGCATCTGCCTCTAACATTTGGCCATTATCCAGGATTACCTGATAAGCGTCCTCTTTTCTCACTTCAGAGGCACGCTGTCCCATCACAAATTGAACGGTGTCAAGCTTTTCCTTTAACCGCTCCACGATGGTGGATAATCCTTGCCGATAGGAAAGAAACATGCTCTTCTTGGCAATTTCCGGGTATTTGCTAGATATACCCGACTTTCTCCCGGCTCCTTTAGCCATACCTATAATCAGACTTCTATGCTTTTGTTCCATCTGCTTAAATTGAGGGAAGGTTGACTTGAGGCTAAGAGAATACGTATCGCCAGCATAAATACCAGATAGCAAGGGTTCTGTAATCTGGTTCAACACTTCTTCGCCAAGACGCCGCTTGATAAAATCTCCCAGAGATTCATCCATATCGCCTTTCTTAGCTGGAAGGATCAAATCCAGGGCTGCGCGCGCTTTTCCCAGCGGAGAAATTAACCCTGTACGAATGAAGGGAGTTAGCTTTGTTGGAATACCTAAAATAAAGCCCATCGGCATCGTATGCAGCTTGCCTTTATGCAAAATGGAGGCTGACTTGGCCTTCGGGTTTGTTGATACCAAATCGGCTTCCAGTCCCAACTCCATAGTCAGATCCAATATAGCCGTCTTTCTGGCCAGAAAAGCATCCGGTCCTTTTTCGATCATAAAATGGTTTTGGCGTATCGTTTGCAGTTTTCCTCCCAGACGGTCGCTTTTCTCCACTAACGTAATCTCCACTTCAAGCTGTCTGTCCTCCGCCAGCTTTTTCACATAAAAAGCGGCACTTAAACCGCTTATTCCTCCACCAAGGATCACAACTTTTTTAGCATTTTTATTCATGAGCACACACTTCCCTTCCCACTCCGGGCATATATGCACAATAAGGGTCGCTCTCCAAGTAATCTCCGGTGATGGCAAAAGCCCTTGCTCTGGAGCCTCCACAGATTGTATTAAATTCGCAGACTCCACATTTGCCTTTAAGCAGAGATTTATCTCGAAGATTATTCATAATCGGAGAGTGCCGATAAATATGGGCCAAACTGTCATTCCGTACATTCCCGCATGACAGCGGTAGGAAGCCACTTGGGTACACCTCGCCGATATGACTGATAAAAACAAATCCATCTCCATCATTTACGCCTTGGGGAGCGCGACCCAGAACATCTACCCTTTTTTGTTCGGACGTTGCGTTATGCTGTCCTGCTTTATGCTTTTCCTGTAGGACAACCCTTCGATAGTGAGGTGCTTCGGTAGCCTTTACACCGTAGGGCATCTGTTGCTGTATCTGATACAACCACTTCATTACCGCCTCATGCTCATCAGGAGTAATCATATCTTTTTCCATACCACGTCCGGTTGGAACGAGAAAAAACAAGCTCCATAACACCGCCTGCATTTCCTTGACCTTCTCTGCGATTTTCTCCAAGTCATGAAGATTGTATCGGGACACCGTTGTGTTCACTTGGATAGGAATGTTCAATTCCTTCAAATAGCCAATTCCCCGCATAGTCGTATTGTAAGAACCCACGGTCCCACGAAAATGATCGTGAATGTCCGCACATGAACCATCGAGGCTAAAAGCCCATCGTGATAAGCCAACCTGCTTTGCTTTTTCGACTGCTGCTCGTGTCACTTTCGGGGTCGCACTGGGAGTCATGGAAACCGACAGCTTTTTCTCCTCAATGGCATATTGAGCCAGCTCAAACAAGTCGGGACGCGCTAACGGATCTCCACCTGTGAAAACCACCAGCGGATGATTCATTTCAGCGATTTGATCGAGCAGCTTTTTGCCCTCTTCCAATGTCAGCTGACGAGGGTCAGGCTTATATTGGGCTTCCGCTCTGCAGTGAAGGCATTTTAATGCGCAAGCTCTCGTTACCTCCCAAATGACAATAAACGGGTCTACACGATAATCTCGTGGCGTTTGCAAAGATATCATTGATGTCTCTCCTTTTTAAAAATATAAAAACAGCACAGATACATAGAGCATCAATGAAAATCCAATTTCAGCCATGCCTACATGTTTTGCCTTTAACTCGAATTTAGGAAGCCATATAGCTCGTATGAACAAAATTAAAAATGGAATAATCAAAAACACCTTGATCCAGGCGGCAAACAGCACAATGATCAGATGATAGATAATAGACGCATAATAGTAACGTGGATTTTTTCTTTCACGGATGATCGTTTTAACATAAAGAGCCGTTCCTATGAAATAACACACCAATAGCAAAAACAGCTCTGTAGTCAGCATCCAATCTCCGCCTTCTCCAATATGAACAACAGGATATATAAAAGAGCAGAAGAGCAAAATCGCGGTAATGTCATTTAACAGAGCACGCTCATTCTTGATTTTGGCGTAATACATATTAGCCATAAAAAAGAATAGGAGCAGAACTCCGTACCAGATCAACGCAGGTCTAACCCATACTAGAGAAGCTAAAAGAGGAAGGAGTATTGCTCCGTATATAAAAACAGGTTTACGGTATCTTTTACTGTTTCCTGTTTTGATCCATTGGAGAACAGGAAAACTAAATAAATAGATAAAAAACCAGCATACGAATAGAGGGATATGAATGAATTGTTTTGGAGAAGCAGCTAAGCCAAACAAAAATGGAAGAATGAGCATTGCCCAGGCTCCATGCTGATTGGGAATGTATCTACTGATCCCTTTCAACGTCTTGATCCTTTTTTCACAATGTTTAACACCTTTATAGCTTCGGTTAATCGACTCATCATCCATTCCCCCAAAAATTCAATTTTTCACCCTACTTTAATTCTAAGTATTCTGTCCAATTGAACCAATCAGGGAGTTCCCTTTTTTGTTTGGGGGAATAGCCTAACCTGAAGATGAACCTTCACTTTCTTTATAAAAACATACCAAAGTAATCGTCCAGCACTTCCTGGGAGTATCCGTCATCTCCTTGCCAACTTGCTACGGAATAAAAATCATCATTACCGCCACGGCGTCTACGAGGTGTGTCCCGCGGTACCAGCAATCCCGCATACCCCCACACTTCCATAGCCACATCGCGTTCATTTTTGCTGGATGGGAGCACATCTTTCCAGCGCTTCTCCAATTGTCGTGGACCGTTCTGAGCCTCACAGGCCTGAACAGCTTCCAGCATATTGCGAAGGATAGCCAGATCCTCATCAGAAACCTGAATCTCCTCTTCTTGGCTAAACAATTCAAGGTCCATCCAACAATAAAGAAGATGATTCAGCCGAATACCCCCCCATTTGATTCGTTCAAAATTCAGTACATTCAAATCCGCATTGATGTATTCCTTATCAGACATTAGTTTATGAAAATTACAATCCCCACAGCTACTGTAATTGGGCAAGACGACAGGCCGTTCACTATAGGTGTGCAAAGGCAGTTGTGCGGTTAATGCCCAGCTCGATAAGGCGCTTCGCAAATGGACTTTTTTCGTGGAAAGACTGTGCAAAAACGCTGCGGCCACTCGCTCTTTTGTAGCCTTTTGCTGGTGCAGCTCATGTAACCTTTTTATCATCTCATCATGTGTAATGGTGATCGGATCGAACATCAAGCCCTTACTTTTGGCGTATTCATAATCCTCACCCGAAAAGGGTCCCCGTTCCTGCTTCCAGCCATTGGACGACCAGAAAGTGTTCATGAGTATTTTCTTGGCTTTTTTATCCATCACACTTCTCCTTACTCATCTGACACTCTCACCTTCAACATTCATTTTTATACTTAAAAGCAATCGCCGTATTTCCAGATCGGGGATCAAAATAGGAGCAGATTTTTCCCCAGATTAGTTTATATTCCTTGTAAGGATAGGGCTTGGTTTGTCGGTAGCTTGGCTTTATGGACAAATGCCGCTCTAACAAACGATCATGCTCCCTTTGCCGCTTTCGCTCCCCTTCTTCAGACCAATTATCCCATGAAGTTGGAAATTCATTGCCCTGAAGTGAAATCTCCACAACCATTAGGCTTGTATCCTTAAAGCATACAGACACAAAAAAAAGCCGATCCAGCAAAGGAACCTGATCAAAATGATACCAAATGTACCCATTTTCCAGCTTTCTTACAGAATGAAAATAGTTCAAATAGAAAGCAGTCTCTAACAACTGCTCTTCTGTTAAAGAAGAATCAATCGCGTGTTCATCATTGACCTGGATGATTCCCGATTCCCAGTCATTCATTGCTGCCACTCCCTAAGCTGATATGACGATCTTCTACGGCTACTCTTTGTCCTTATTTGTCCACATGGTGGAAAATGGCCTGCCAGGCCCGATCCAGCACACGTGTATGTAAACGTCCGGCATAAATATTTCTCACGATGGCAAGAACGATCACACCCACAAATACAACGCTAAGTATGGTAATAGAGGGAACCCAGTGGTCGAACATGGCATTCGCCAACACTTGCAGCAGATCTCGCTCCGGCTGCAAATATTCCACCGCCGCAACGATGCCTGCTGCCAGCAATATAATCACAGATATAATCAAAAGCATTGCATTAATTACTTTGTATCTGGCAAGCCCTTGTTGAAAAATACGAGTGCCGGCATATTGCTCCAGCAAGATGATCTGCTGGTGAAAATCATCCTCCACCTGTTCTACTGGCAGGTCGTGCTTCTGAATCAAAGCATGTGCTTTCTTCAGTTCGGATTGAATAAATAGACTGTTCTGGATGGCAGATCCTAACTGACCTAAAACGTTCATATCTTTTTTACCTCATTTCAATATTTAGTAAAAATCAAAGTAACCTCGCCAGGCCCCTTCATTCTGATGCTTGGCAAAATAAAAGCAGCCCCCGTCGACAATGTTCAATCCAGCTTTGACATCTGACGCAATCTGAAACACAAATTCACAGCCTTCGCCAAAGTCGATGCCTGATTGAATAAAGCTGGGATAGCCACCGATTTTGTGAACCACATGGATTCCCTCTACAATGTCCTCAAAATAGTCGGGTTCCTCTTCATCCATGTTGTTGATGGCATCACCATACTCCTCAGGGATGTCTTCCCCGTCCCAAACGGGATAGTCATTCTCTAGGAGCTCAGGGAATAACGGGAATGCCTTGATGTGCATGAATGCTGGACCAAAATCTTTTTCAACCAAATCCTCTACCGACGTATACTCACGAATACACATATATCCTTCCATGTCCTCATGATCCAGTACATCGGGAGACAGGAAGACCGTCAACAGCTTGACATCACACATAGCTTGAGGAACAAAAGGCATAGCAGGCAAATACAATTGCATGATCGGAGCCATAGCATTCCCCTGTACATCAATGGGTTGTTCTTCCGCCGGCAAAGCCACTGTAACTCTGCCAATCCAGCTCTGTTCCAGGGAATCTAACGGTCTGTGGCCCCCTGTATGAAAAATAGTAGCTTTACGCTTTAGAATCGTTCTTAGCTTCTCGATAGAGTTGCTGGACAACGAAATCACCCCTTTCTAGGCTAGAGTAGAAACGCAACAGCATACGAGCCTGCTTTAAATCCAAACTCACTTAATCGGTCTTCCATCTCTTGAATTTGACGAAGATAATCTTCCGGTACAGCTGGCAGATCCTGTTCATTGACTAATGTTCCGCCGAGTCTAGCGCATGCATATTCGGCACTTTTCCACATCGCCTCAAACACAACTTGCGGCTGCACTGTTCTTACCACATCCATACTGAAAATCAAATCTGCAAACTGATCCTCTGCAAGTGTACTCAGCCAAAAAAATCCAGGCTCTGTTCCCGTATGTACGCTAAATAGTTCATCATTGCCTCCCGGGCCGTGATGGTGTGCATGGAAAATATCCATATCTCCCCACTCCATTCCAAGGCTCAGCATGACATCCCAAATGTCCGCTCCACGGTAAGATTGACCTTGATCCGCTACCAGTCTAAGCATGACAGTGTGTTCCCACTCATCTTCCTGATCTGTAAATGCTTGAAGTTTTTCCGCTTTTGCACGTGCATGGGCAGCATCCTCCCGAGGAAGCACACGAATGGTCCCCTTCTCCTGAAATCGCGCCGGTAGTGTGTTCATAAAATCAGCAACCTTGGCTTCTTCCAAACAAATCTGCATCTCTACATTATTGAATACATCCACACAAATACATATTTTATCATAACAGCATTCGCCTTCTAGTCTACGCCCGACGCTAGTCCATATCTGCAAATCTTGAACATGCCCGTATACGATATATCCTTTGAGCAATTGCAAAATGTCTTCATCTGACAACGTAAAATCACAGAATTCCACATCTATCAGCCAGTAGATATTAGAATCAGGCTCCACTTCATGGATTCCTTTTATCATCTTTCTAGGCGCATGATCCAACTCTATGGCAAGAATGCTCGATACGTCCTCACTCCCATACTCAGGCAAATTCAAAACATACTCCTCCTTATTACCTGTTTTTTACTTTACAGTTTCCTATAACTCTCAATATATATTAAACTATAAACCACCAAGCACAAAATAGGTTAAAAGTGCTGGGTTGTTGAACATGACTCGTAGAACTCAAAGCTTCGAAAGGAGAAACGCATGATGCAAAAACTGTGGCAAAAAGGAAAAGCTCTGTCCCTGCCTATTATCGTGTCGGCATCGCTGATTTCTGGAGCGCTGTCTGTAAGTATACCTGCGGCCAATGCCGCTGCAACCAAGGAATTGCTTCAGCTATCCGGACAGACGACTTACTTCGGAGAGGTTGTGAATGGTCAGCCGCACGGACGTGGTACGATCAAATGGAGCGAATACAAGCAGTATTCGGGCGATTTTGTGAATGGAAAACGCTCAGGAACTGGAAAATATATAAATCAATATACAGATGCAGATGGACAACATCATAAAGTCGTATACAACGGAACATGGAGCAAGGACACGATGAGCGGCAAGGGTACGCAGACTGAAAAGGTGACACAAATGGACGGAACGATACGTTCGAATGAGATCCAAGCAGGTACTTTTCAGAACAATGGATTACAGAACGGCTACCAAGTGATCCATGCTGTAGCCGACCCGGACTATAGCTTTACTTATAAAAATGGAAATGAAGTGCTAGCTATTTTGCACACTAATCGTGATCTGGTCCAAAGATGGCAGCAAGGAGAACTTTTCTCCGTAAATTATAAAAATGGCTCCGTCCAAAAGAAATATTCCATTTTCCCTGAAGAAATTGCTGCCAAAGAACGTCAACGACAAGCGGCCATCAAATATCTCAAGGGGATTACCGCCAAGGTCACCCCTCACTTGCAGCAGTTTGAAAAACTGTCCAAGCAGGTCCCTCTGAAATAAGCTAGAATGCCGCACAATTTATAATTAGCCTCTACGCAAAAAGCCCTCTCTTTCTTATGGGAATATCTACAAGAAAGAGAGGCTTTTTCTTTTTCATTATCGAAAACAAGTAAGAACTTCGGATCATAACAACTCCTACTATTCTCCCTGATATACTCTCATGAACTCATACAAATGACTTATTTTTTGCATAAACCCCCTCCTTTTTTTGCTAACTAACGCTAGAATCACTAAAATATTAAGTAATTATTTTAATCATCCGAGGTGGACATCATGCCTAAAATTATGGTTCCTCCTGAGAAACTAGAGGCGGTTTCCAGGCAGTTCGCACAGGCACGTGAGCTGGGGGCACAAATTTGCGGACAACTGTCACAGCAGATCCAAATGCTAGAAAATAGCTGGGCAGGAACGACACAGCAGCGCTTTTATCAGGATTTTCATAAAGCACGTGGACAAATGGACGCTTTCACTCAAACGGTTGGTTCTGTCAGCGCAGAGCTGCGTTCGATTGCAGTAAAATTCAAGGAAACAGATGCCCAAGCAGACACGGGGATTAACCAAGGCGATCAGAGCGGACAGATGAAGAGCAGTGAAGGAACAACTTCCGGAAAAAAAGGAAAAGATCCAGCAGATATAGCCATTAACAGCCTGTCAGAGGCCAACAAGTGGCGGGGGCAACTTGGCTTTGCCGGAACAGCGATTTATAGCGGTCTGGCTTCCACACTTGTACTCACCAAAACAGTAGAATTCAAGAAAAGCCTGAAAAATCCCACTCGGGCGGTTATACATAATGCGGCTTGGGTGAAAGGCAAGGGTAACAATGCTTTTATGCGTAATTTGGGCAAAAGCATAAACCGCCAATTCGCTAAACCAGGTATTGTGATGAAGGGCTTGAAAGGCTTTGATCGTTTAGCTGGGAAGCTACAAATGGGTAAGCTCGGCCTTGGATTTAACAAAGCCAATAGCTTTCCTCAGTGGACACGGAACGTCATCGCTGGGGTAGAAAAAGGCCGTTACGGCATAGCTACACGCCAAATTCCCGGCATGATCGCCAAAAAACTATACCCTATTAATGCCACCATGAATATTGTAGGCGAGGGAATCAACCTGGCTGGAAAATGGAAAAGCGGGACGCTTACCGGAACGGATGTGGCTGTATCCGCTTCTAACGTAGCGATTAAAACTGCCGCGACATATGGCGGTGCAGTTGTTTTGGGGTCCATAGGCGGTGCCATTGGCGGTCCGGTTGGTGCAGCCGTCGGTGCATACGTTGGCGGTACAGTGGGGAGCTGGGCAGGTGGAAAAGTCGCCAAATTCGCCGAAAAAGGGATACGCTGGGCCAGCAAGTTATTTAAATGATATACACACCTAACAGATGGAGAAGGAGCCTGACTATGGATAAACAAACGGTAATTTTAACGCTTGAGGAACTGGGCTTTGCCTTGACCGCACTGGGCGCAGAAGATATGGCTTCTGGTCTGCTCCAATCTTATTACGGGGAACTGACTGAAGATCGCTGGGAACTGCTTTTTCATGCTGCAACACATAGCCTGATATCCAAGGGTTTGATGGAACAGCGGGATGACGGACAACAGCAACTTGAATTTGATGAATTCATTGTTGATATGCTGGCTCATCTGGCACAAAGCCGTCAGATGCTGCGTGGATACAAAGAGCAGCAGGACAAGCAAAATACATTAACGATACACCATGGAAACGAACGTTTTCTATATCATTTTTCCAGCCACAATGAACTCCATTTCTTTCGCTGGTCTTCCCCAGAAGACTGGTATCACGACATTGATCAATTGTTTGGTCTGTCGGCTTCCAGCTTCAATGCCCACAACCAATACGTCGATTTGACAGAAGAGCAGTGGAATGAGCTGACCTCATCCAACTTCACAATGCAGCAATTGGCAACATGGAAGCTTCAAGCGTCGGATCAACAAATGATACAAGACTGGCGAGAGGATTTTAATCGTAATCACTACAGCCTGGATAATTTGAGCCAGATGGTATACACAGATACAGATAAAGAGGGGCCTTCCGTTACAAATCTGCTATTCGTTCTTACAGGAACGAATCATGTGTGGGTTGTAAGAAATACAGAACTGGATATGCAGGCCACCCCACGTCTGCGCATTGAAAGTGTGACCGAAGCTGACTGGAGAGAACGGATCACTCACTTCATTCAGGCGTTTGTACCCGACGAGGCGGTATTCCGTGGATAAAATTGTATACCGCAGATCTTTGGCACTTTGGAAAGCTTTGGGTAGCTTGATGTTTGTGCTGATTTGTCTGTTTCTGCTGCTGCTCATTTTTATCGACGAAGATATCTCTGCTCTGCAAATCTTTTTCTTTATTACGTCCGCTATGGTCGGAATCCCTTTTTTCGGAAGTTATTTGGTAGTTTGTTTGAGCAGAACACTTCGCAAGAATACCTTCCTGTTCATCTTTGACGAACATAGTATTTCCGATGGTGTCCGAACTGTTCCGTGGTCTGCAATCACTAAAGTCGAATTCGAGGGAGCGTCCATTCGCAAATGGCTGCGTCCTCGCTTCCCCGCCTTTATTTTTCACTTGAATGATCGCAGCACCTGGGAAGTGAGCACCGATTATGTGTTAAACGATATGGAGCTGAATCAGACAAACAAACAACTTCGAAGTCTCATTAATCAGTATGGCAAGCCGAAAACCAAACGTTCCTGAACATTGCCATGGTTGCAGCCACACAATTTCCTTGCCCTGAGGATGACCCGTATAAAAAATCCCATTCGCATTCCGGGTCATCTTTATCCCTTCGATTTGCGCTCTTTAACCTGTGATTCCTTCTTCCATGGCTCCATAACGCCTATACTCAAAAAGCCTTCACCAATAGCAACCGCAACATGCGCCTCGTCCAATAAAAAGTTTGCAAAGGTAGTCGATGTAGGTCCCTTCGGCATCAGCTGACCGGATTTCCAGGTTTGTGACATATTTCCGTTTCGCAAATACCCCTATGGGGTATAATTGAAATGAAAATACAATCTTAAAGGAGCTATTGAATATGAGAAAACAATGGGCTTTGCTTGCTGGTGCAGTCATGATTATTTTGAGCGGGTGCGGAAACAGTAACACGCCGAACCAGGAGCATACGACAAACAGTGGTCAACAGCACGATACATCGGAAATGAACCACTCCACTTCCAGTGAGCTTCCTGCCGGACTACAAGAAGCTGAACATCCAGCCTTCAAAGTTGGCAGCCAAGCGATTATCCGAGCTGACCATATGCCAGGCATGAACGGCGCTAAGGCCACGATCGTGGGTGCTTATACGACTACTGCTTATACGGTCTCATATACTCCAACAACTGGAGGAGAAAAAGTGACTAATCATAAGTGGGTTATTCATGAAGAGATTAAGGATGCAGGCAGCGAGCCCTATACACCGGGAACGGAAGTTATCCTGGCGGCAGATCATATGAAGGGGATGGATGGGGCTAAGGCTACCATAGATTCCGCCGAACCAACGACCGTATATATGGTAGATTACACGCCGACTACAGGAGGAGAGCCGGTCAAGAATCATAAATGGGTGACGGAGAGTGAGCTTTCAGCCAATTAAAACTCTTGTATCACTGGTTGCTTATGACCACCAAAGGGAGCCGGCAATGGCTCCCTTTGTACGGATGGATTGGGGGTTCTACGTGTTCATATTTATTTCCTTGGAGTCAGTTGATTTAACGCGGCATACGCAGAATGGCTGCCTTCAGTGCCTTAATCCCTTCTTCGCTTTTTAAATAATCCGACGGGGTTTCGAGACCAAGTGCGGGGACCTCCAGATCCATCCAAGTCAGCAAATATTCGCCCATGTCAGGCAGCAGCACAATCTGAATCTCCTTTGGAATATGACTTTGGGCCACCTTTGCCCTTATCGCCGGATCTACCTGATCATATCACTCCTGATAGATCTGGACCATGTGGGCCCAGCTTTCCGGTTTAAACTCTTTCAAATATATCTCTCTCATCCATGAACCCTCCTTATGATCCCAGACAACGCTTCTCGTGCTGGAGCAACCATTCTTTTCTCCATAGGCCCCCTGCATAGCCAGTTAGTTTCTGGTTGGACCCAATAATTCGGTGACATGGAATCACAATGCTCAGCTTATTTTTTCCATTCGCACTGCCAACGGCTCGGATCGCTTTTTCATTTCCAATAGCAAGAGCAATATCTTTATAAGCTGTCGTTTTACCATAACCCACGTTCACCAGCGCATTCCATACTTTTTGCTGGAAGTCTGTACCTTCATAAGCATAAGGAAACGAAAACTCAAAGCGCTCGCCTTTAAAATACTCGTCAAGCTGGCTGGCGCATTCCTTTAATACTTGGACTGGAGCCTCTTCTATAACCCTCGTTGAAGGCTCATTCCGATTAGAGAACATAATAGAATAGACCGCCTCATGGGTGCCCTGTATCTCTATCTCTCCAATCGGCGATACATAACTCAATGCATATAACTTGCTCATCAAAGGATACTCACCTTCCATTTCTAATTCCTATTCTTGTGCAACTTTCTATACTCACTAGGAGAACATTGGTTCAAGCTGCGAAACGACTTATAAAAATTAGAGGGGCTTTGGAAGCCGGTCTCATAGCAAATTTCAAGATTCGTAAGATCTGTACTTTTAAGAAGGTAAGCTGCCTTATCTACTCTTATTTTTTCCAAATACGTACGCGGGGTTTCAGAGGTTTCCTGTTTAAAAATCCGATCCAAATAAAAAGGGCTTATTCCAACATAGTCCGCAATATCCTGTAATACTAGTTTTTCTTTATAATGATTGATTAAAAAAGCAACTACCTTCTGGACAAGCCTGATATACGGCGAATGTTCTGTATGAGGCTGGCATCTTTTGCAAGCGCGAAAACCTGCTTTTTCCACGGTGTTTACATCCAAGTAAAACTCGACATTGATTTTTTTCGGCTTTCGGGATCGACAGGAAGGTCGGCAATATATGCGGATTGTTTTTACAGCGGTAAAAAACAACCCGTCATATTTACGATCACATGCTATAATTTTTTCCCACATTTCTTCAAAGGAAAGACTAAGGTGAGCCATGATCGAACATTCCATCCTTTCTTTAGTTCATACTCATCTAGTTCAAGATTTTGCAAAATCCTCATATAAATGTGATGTATTTGGTGATATATCTCATTCTAACAAGAGGCTGTATTGGTTTCGTCCTCATTCTTGCGTTTATGATCTGTGTTAATCTAATTAAAAAACAGAAGATTTGGGCCTATGTATCTAATTGCAACTCACAAAGTTGGAATAAATATGGTTATTCAAGCGCTGTTCTATCCTATGTTTCTTATCTATAATCTTACTAAATCAATTCGAGTTAGATGCTAATCTACGCTGAGGTTTAAAAGTGTAGTTGGTGTTGCTACTTACTACTGATACAGCATCACTTCACTTTTTCTAGTTGTAACATTTCTTTTAGACTTTCACAATTACATTATTAAGGAGGAGCTATATGTTTAAAATCAGCAATAAACTCATCTCCCATAAAACGAAGTTTTTTATGATATTGCTAAGCTTTTCTGTAATCGCCTCATTCTCTAGCTTGTGCGGCCCCTCGCCTGCCAAGGCTCTTGCTGAAGAGAACGGAACACCATTACAGGAAACAACTGAAGCAAATATACAGCAAATCCCTACCACCAGCGAGGATACTACTAGCCAAACAGCGGTTACAGCTATTGATCATGATGCTAATTTCTCCCCTTCAACACTTCAGTTTCTGAAGGACAATACAGGACTCGATGGTGAGCAATGGGATAATATTATGAAGCTAGTGAACAAGCCAGAGCAGGATTCTTTAAAATGGACTGAGTTCTATGGCTATGCTGAAGATATTGGCGATGATCGTGGATATACCATTGGTATTTTCGGAGCAACAACAGGCGGTTCCAATGATACGGGACCAGATGGCCCCGCCTTATTCAAAGCTTTTGATGCTGCTAGTGGAGCTAGCAATCCTTCTATTGTAGGTGGACTAGCACGTGCTGGACTGAAGGGAAAAATGAGTGGCTCGATTCTAAAACTTAGCGATACCGATAGTGTAATCAAAAAGAAGATCAAGGCTCTCCAAAATAATGAAGCTTGGAGAGAGGCCATGTGGCGTACGTTTTATGACACCTATATCGAATATAGTGTGCAGCAAGCCCAAAAACGCGGATTTAATACTGCTTTGACGATTGGATCATTTGTCGACACAGCACTCAATCAAGGCGCTACGGGTGATTACGGTAGCCTTGAAGGCGTCCTCTCACGTTCTGGCAATAGCACGAATGAAAAGACGTTCATGACCAACTTCTATGCTAAACGTACACTGGTTGTCGATACCAACGACTACAACCAACCTCCTAATGGTAAGAATCGGGTGAAACAATGGAGTTCTCTTTTAGCTTCTGGCGAAACAGATCTTAAGAATGCAGATGCAGCCATAATCAAAGTAACGAATTGGGAAATGAAGTAAATCATCATATACGTAATAAGGAGAGCATATTGAATGCCCTCCTTATTTTATTTTTATGAAAATAAAATACCATTCATTCTTCCGTACAGTTCTTATCATCGTTCTATTGTGCGTGTGTACAAATAGAAAGACTGCTCCGGAAGCCGAAAGTTGCAAGCCCCTGAAGCAGTCTTGTAAAATGTTTATTGTGTCGAATGGAGTCTGTTAGATGATTCGATAGCCGACAGGCACCCACATCATTCCCGCGAATCAGATCATCCAGGTCGGCGATGCTGTGGTTGCCTTTATACACACGAAAGTTACCTCTAAACCGCGTGCCGGTAAAGAGTACAAGTGTAGCGTTGCTGCTGGTAAAAAAGAAACGTAAACTTGAAAAAGGAACATATGTTCTGTATAATTTAGCTTAGTAATTTGGAAAATCCTGAACTAACGGAGATGCAGACATGGACGATAAGTTTATTGAGGAACTACGTGAAATTAGCAGAAACGATAAGCGAAGATCCGAATTTCTGATTAAGGGGATGAAGGAAACGCTTCAGGAAAGAAAAGAAAAAAACTTTATCGAAAGATGGATTTGGCGGCAAAAGAATAAGAAGCTTATAGCACGGAAGTTTAAATCCTAGTAGAGATATAACAGCAGCACTTCGAAGAACTCAAACGAGCATATGATTGCTCTTTCAGATCAAAGGAGGCCGCAATGTCACCTTCATCACTGGGCCTCCTCTTCACTTAGCTATACACTTTACTCCGTAACACCTACTTGCGATTGAACTGAGAATCTTCGTATAAGTAAATACGTAGCCACAATAGCGATACCGACTCCGGCTGCTCCAAACCAGGTGATGGAGGCCAGGGAAACCTGACCAACAACTACACCGCCAATTCCGGCCCCGGCTGCCATAGCAAGCTGCATAGTAGACTGGTTGAGACTCAGCATTACACCTGAAGATTCCGGTACAAGAGTGACCAAGTTATATTGTTGAGTAGGTCCCGTTGTCCAGGCTGCGAACGACCATAGGATCAATAAAGCAAATAATGTAATCAGGGAATGCGCGGCAAAAGGAATTAAGAGTAACGAAATACCGTGCAATATCATACCTCCTAATAATGTAAAGGGTATACCCTTTTTATCCGCGCTGTATCCACCGATTTTTGACCCGATCAGGCTGGCGATCCCGAAAACAAGTAATACTGAGCTTAGCATATCCTCTCCTACACCTGATACATTCAACAAGTACGGTGAGATGTAAGTATACGCGAGTGAATAACCTCCTACCCAAAAGAAGGTGATGCCTAATCCCAAAGCAACTTCAGGCTTTTTCAGAAGAGCAAACTGCTGTAGTAAGGGTACAGGTTGATCTCCTTTCAAGCGGGGAAGCGTCATTGCAATAACAATTAGGGCAATAATTCCTGTCAATGCGATACCAAGAAATACGGTTTTCCAACCAAATGCAGAAGAGATCATTCTCCCAAGCGGCACCCCGATAATCAGCGAGGCTGTAAAACCCATAGTGACTGTAGCAATAGAACTAGCTTGCTTGCCGGCTGGGGCTATTTTTGCAGCAATGCTCAGTGCAGTAACCACGACCATCCCCGCCCCGAGGGCCATCAGAATACGGGCAGCAATAAACATTCCAAAACCTGGCAGAGCAAAAGAGAGCACATTGGCTACTGCAAATAATCCGAGGGAACTCAAAAGCAGCTTGCGTCTGTCCCATTTAGCGGTTACTGCCATCAGAATCGGCGTGCCAATCGCGTAAGCAAGAGAAAAGACAGTAATCAGCTGCCCCGCTGCGGGCACCGTAATCCCCATGGTTGTTGCAATCCGATCCAAAATACCTGAGATAATGTACTCAGATGTGCCTACCAAAAAACTGACAATGGCCAAAATGTATACCTTCCACGTGCTCTGCATTTAAAAAAACGCCTCTTTTCTTTCAGTATTTTTATATTTTTGTATTTTTACAAATATCGAAATTAATACTAAAAAAAATTATGTCAACAGGAACGGGGCATATTTCTGTGCTGCTTCCACATCCAAGCTGTAATAAATAAACGTTCCTTCTTTGCGGTATGTGAGCAGTCCCGATTCTGCCATTTGCTTCAAATGGTGTGATAGCGTTGAAATCGCCACACTGTTCAGCTTCTCGCCCAGCACAGAGCAGCATTGACCACTTTCCTCTTTTAGCAGAAGTGCTATCTTGAGACGAGTTGGTTCTCCAAGTGCTTTATATATTTTTACAGCTTGCTGCATCTCTGTTGTCTCTTTCACCCTGTTCGTCCCCCTTCAGTTCCAGTCTTAATTTCGATGTTTGTCGAAATTAACTTAACACAAACTTTAGTAAAAGTAAACTCGCTTATTTTAAAATCACATTTCCTTCTACTCTGCTGTACACGTGATCCTCTTTTTCATCTCATAAATAAACCCCATCCTTACAGGATGGGGAAAATGTTTCTAGAGGCAAAGAATAAAATCACGGATTTCATTGCATGAGGTTAGTTCGGACTTGCCGTGGGTCTGACAATGATTTCATTCACATCTACATCTGCTGGCTGCTCCATGGCATATAGAATGGAACGAGCGATCGCATCCGGTGAAATCGAAATACGTCGGTATTCTATCATTCCCTGCCGAGCCTCTTCATCTGAAATACTGTCGGCAAGCTCGGATTCGGTTACTCCTGGTGATACCAGTGTTACACGAATATCTCCTCCAACCTCCATGCGCAAACCCTCAGAAATCGCCCGAACCGCATACTTCGTTGCGCAGTATACTGCTGCAGTCGGTGTTACACTATACGCGCCGATAGAGGCAATATTGATAAACTGACCAAAGCCTTGCTTTTTCATAATGGGAAGACCTGCCGCAATTCCATGCAGAACACCCCGTATATTTACATCAATCATGCGATCCCACTCTTCTACCTTCAGGGCTTCCAATTTCGAAAGAGGCATCACTCCCGCATTGTTCAAGATTACATCCACACGCCCGAATCTTTTTTCCGCAAATTTGATGAACGTGTCCATCTGATCCCTCTTCGTTACATCCAGTTGCTGATAATCTGCCGTTCCACCTTTTGAACGAATCTCCGAAGTCAGCGCTTCCAATCGTTCCGTACGTCTGGCCCCTAATACCACATGAGCCCCATGATGAGCAAGTAAACGGGCAGTAGCCTCACCGATTCCACTGCTTGCTCCTGTAATTGCTACGACTTTTCCTTTAATATTCAACATGCTTGTTCCTCCTCTAGTTCAAAATATCACTGAAGCAGATGACTCTATATTTCTTTGCACTTCTAATTTTTTCTCCATTGCTCATGAGGTGTTGTACCTGCATCTTATTATGAGAGGAATGCCCATCACACTGGTAGAAAAATCAGAGCAAATTATTGCCTAATCCTCCAAAGACAATTAATATGAATTCAAATTCATACCCAAAAACAAAGCCCGTCTTAGAGTGTCATTAGCTATTAAAAAAGTGATGATTAGCATATGGTGAAGAAGGGAGAGACATGGTGAAAGCGACCGAAATTGAGCATTCTACTACAGAAAAACAAGCCGAATTGGCAAGGCTCATAGAACGATTTTCAAGTCAGGACGGAGTTCATGCTACAGACATATCTTCGCTTTACTTCATCCGAAGTTCAAATACAACCGTTCCGATTTACCAAGTCCATGAACCCGCCTTATGTATTGTGGCACAGGGAAAAAAAGTCGTGATGCTCGCAGAGGAAAGTTACCATTACGGCATATCCGACTACCTCGTGGTATCGGTGGATCTACCCATTTCCGGGCAGGTCATACAAGCATCTGCTGAAGCTCCTTATTTGTGTCTTCGACTCAATTTTGATCCACATCAGGTTTTGGATCTGATCAACGAACCTGCTTGCTCCGCAAACCCAAGCACGGGTTCCAGACGTGGCTTGTATGTAAACCAAACCAATCTCCCGCTGCTGGATGCCGTGGTAAGGCTCGTGCGTCTTTTGGAAAATCCGCAGGACGTTACAGTGCTGGCTCCGTTAGTCATTCGTGAGATACTGTATAGGATTTTACAGGGGAATCAGGGGGAATCCTTAAAACAACTGGTCATGACCGGCAGCCATTCCAACCGCATTACAGAAGTCATACAGCGGATTAAACAGGATTATGATAAGCCGTTGCGAATTGAAGAATTGTCCCAGCTGGCTAATATGAGTCCTTCGTCGCTACATCGTCATTTTAAAGAGGTTACGGCTATGAGCCCCATGCAATATCAAAAACAATTACGTCTACAAGAGGCCCGTCGTCTACTGTTATCTGCATCAGCGGATGCAGCAGATATCGGTTTTCAGGTAGGTTATGAGAGTCCTTCACAATTCAGTCGTGAATACGCCCGCTTGTTCGGTCTGCCTCCCATTAGTGACATCAAGCGCTTGCGTAGAGATCAAGGTCACTGGTCCTATTAGTACTAACCCCAATTTATAAGGACATGTATTCAAACCGCACAAAACAGCCGCTCCTCCAGTAGAGAAGCGGCTGTTGATTTATATCTGCTATGCAATGCACAAGGTCACTTTTTCAGCATCAATACGGATCATCGAGCTTGGCGAACAGGGCACGAATAACATCCTTCTCTGCCGGAGTAAGCTGCTGTCCTGCCTGCCATTGCTGAATCTCTTTCTTGACTTCCTTGGAGTCTCTATAGCTGAGAGCATACCCGATGCCACCTATACCATGTACACGGTTGGTTTTGTCCATATTTGCCAATGCTCGGATCATCGTAGTTTTGTCCCTTGTAAACAAATCTCCCATAAGTGCATCATAGCTTTCAGTCAGCGCTCCGTCCAAGCCAGCAGTGCCCTTGATCACATTCGGGAAGCTTTCCGAAGGAACCAAAGCGCGCTGTTTATAGAGATATTCAATGATTTCCATGCTTTGGTGTTCACTAATTTCGTTCATCTTCCCCCAATGGATACCTGCCAAATGGTCCGTAATATGACGTACTTTGGTGTAGTACAAGCTCCAGAAACGAACACGCTACCTTTTGACATGAACCCACTCTCCTATTCATATCCATTACGCCTAGCCTGCAGCTACCCATCCATGGGTATAACGGAGTAGAGATTGGAGCTAGACTTATCTTCTACTCATCATGTCCAACCGTAGGCTTACGGATCACAGAGACGCTGGATTCTCTGACAATCAGGCGAGGCTCGAACTGTACACGCTCATAATCTCCCACGGTCTGTTCCTGAATTCGCTTAAGCAGCAGCTCCGCAGCCAAGCGTGCCACCTCTTCCCCCATGATGGAGACTGAGCTGATCTGCGGAGTCGTTACCGTAGCCCACAGATTATTATCAATACCAACCACCGCAACCTCTTGCGGTACTTTTACACCCAAATCCTTAAAACGGTTCACGATTCCTATCGCCACCATATCATTAACTGCATAAATCGCATCTGGCATATTTTTTAAACTATAAAAATAATCGGCTGCCCGCAGTCCTGTCTCGAAGGAGAAATCATCGCCAAAATACACGAGTGAAGGGTTCACGTGCTGGAGGGACTGCTCGTAAGCGAAATATCTCTCCTCGATTTTATCCTTCGCCGCGCCTGCATAAGCAATTCTTGTTCTCCCGATTTTAAGCAAATGCTCCATCACGAGTCTTCCCTCTTGCCGGGCCAGACTGACGATATCCGCTTTGACGTCTTCACCCAGCTTCTTGCCATAGTTAATAATCGACACCGGAACGCTGGCTTTATTAATCAGGTCTACTAACATTTTAGGATATGCAAGCGGCATAATGATAAGCCCGTCTACATGCAGCTTCTTAACCTCACGCACCGTTTCAAGCTCCATCCTGGCATTCCCGGCCGTATTAATTTGCACGACACGATAACCATGCTGCTTGGCAGCCTGTTCTACAGACCAAGCAATCTCTGGAATGATCGCGTTCCGGATATCCGGTACAGCCAGCGCAATTTGCCGTGTTTGCCGCACCTTTAGACTTTGAGCTGAGGTGTTGGGTGTAAAACCCATTTCTTCAATTACTTGCAAAATAAATGCCTTCGTCTTGGGGCTGATACCCTCGCTATCATTAATAGCCCTGGAGACAGTTGCAATACCCACCCCTGCCCGCTTGGCTACATCCTCTATGGTTACTTTCTTTTGCTCTGACACACCCAAAATCCTTTCACGCTCGGAATCGTTTTCTCTCTATGCACATAAACTTTCTAATATAGTTATTATACCACAGAATGGGTCTCTAAAAATTGAATTCGTTTTCTTCTAGCCTCTGCTTCACCTGCAAAATTCGCAAAAATTCTTTTGTACTAAGCAACGAGTCAAATATAGCGCCATAGTCACAAGTGATTATATTCACAAAAAAATCAAGTGCTTTTTGCATTATTTTGGTTTGACAATGTGTAAAAATTGTGACATATTATTTTTCGGAAACGTTTCCTTATTCATTTACTTTTATAGCGGCAATGATCATATAATCATCAAGGAGATGACAAGACATGCAAGCATTGAGATGGCATGGAGTAAAAGACCTACGTTTGGAAAACATTGAGCAGCCCGCTGCTCTTCCAGGAAAAGTAAAGATCAAAGTAGAATGGTGTGGCATTTGCGGAAGCGATCTTCACGAATATGTAGCAGGACCGATCTTCATTCCTGAAAATGCTCAGCATCCACTGACTGGCGAAAAAGCTCCGATCGTGATGGGACATGAATTTTCTGGACAAGTCGTTGAAATCGGTGAAGGCGTAACCAAGATTCAGGTTGGCGACCGTGTAGTCGTAGAACCTGTATTTGCATGTGGAAAATGCGATGCATGTAAACAAGGCAAATATAACCTTTGCGATAAAATGGGCTTCCTCGGTTTGGCAGGCGGCGGCGGTGGATTTTCTGAATATGTGGCTGCTGACGAGCACATGGTTCACAAAATTCCAGAAAACGTATCTTTCGAGCAAGGCGCTTTGGTAGAGCCTTCGGCCGTTGCTTTGTATGCTGTACGTCAAAGCCAATTGAAAGTCGGCGATAAAGCTGTCGTATTTGGCGCTGGTCCTATCGGCTTGCTCGTGATTGAAGCATTAAAAGCTTCGGGCGCATCTGAGATTTATGCAGTAGAGCTTTCCGAAGAGCGTAAAGCCAAAGCTGCGGAGCTGGGTGCTATCGTGCTTGATCCTAAAACTTATGATGTGGTGGAAGAGCTGCACAAACGCACCAACGGCGGCGTAGACGTAGCTTATGAAGTCACTGGAGTACCTCCTGTGCTGATACAAGCAATTGAATCCACTAAAATCAGCGGACAAATCATGATCGTCAGCATTTTTGAAAAAGAAGCTCCAATTAAACCGAACAATATTGTCATGAAGGAACGCAATCTGACTGGTATTATCGGCTACCGCGATGTATTCCCAGCTGTGATCAGCTTGATGGAAAAGGGATATTTCCCTGCTGACAAGCTTGTAACCAAACGTATCAAGCTCGAAGAAGTGATCGAGCAAGGCTTTGAAGGTCTCCTGAAAGAGAAAAATCAGGTTAAAATCCTGGTATCCCCGCAATCCTAATATCGAAAATTATCAGATGTCTGCCCTTTGCAGACATCTTTTATTATAAAACCAGGTTGCATGACAAGCGTCCATGTAAATGAAAAGACAAAACAGCGCTCTCCTACTTTGGTCTCTGCCGTTAAGTAAGAATAGCGCTGTTTTATTATAATCTAGATTATTGAGTTACATTATTTCATTACATTTTTCAGAACATCATCAATCATTTGACTGTTTGCAATTGTACCTGTATACAACCAGCTGGAATCCTTGCCAAAATCGTATACGTGACCTTCTTTGACAGCCGGAATTCCTGCCCAGACTGGATCTTTAATTATCTCATTCTTGCTAATATTTTTGCTGTTCACGATAAAGATATAATCAGCGTCCAGCTCAGCCAGTTTTTCGAGGGATAAGTTGCTCCAGTTCGCCTTGGCCGTTTTGGATATCTCCTGTACGACCTGTGGAATCTTGAATCCCAAATCCTTGTATAATACATCCCCGCTGGATAGATTCTGGTTCACCACATATACGTTTTTATCCGTTACCCACAATGCCGCAGCGGTTTTTTGTCCTACCGTCTGACTGAGCTTGGCTTTCGCCTCTGCTGCTTTTTTGTCGTAATTGCTTAATGCCTGCTTCGCTTCACTGCTCTTATTCAGCACCTCACCCACGGTCAGCAGCTCTTGACGCCAATCATTATTCATATTACTGCCTACAACATAGGTCGGAGCAATTTTGGAGTATTGATTATATTTGTCGCCTTCGACCATGCTCGCACTGTCCATAATGATCAAGTCAGGCTTGAAGCTCAACACCGCTTCGAACGGAAGATCCGATGCGATAGCAGGAACATCCTTCAGTTCTTTTTGCAGGTAAGCCTGAACTGAGTTTTTACCTACCGACCATTGGGCTACCGGTTTAACACCCAGCGCCACCAGATGGTCCTCCAGATAAGAAGCAAGCACACGCTGAGGCTGAGCCGGAATCTTCACTTCATGCCCAAGTGCATCCTTCAGCACCCTTTCCTGTGATGCTGGTTCCGTTGATGTATTTTTGTTCCCTTGTACAGCGCCATCCGTTGCCGTAGGACTGGATGAGCCTGAGCACGCGCTCAGCAGCAAGGTAAAACTAAGCAATAAAATAAATGCCATGGAATGCTTTGCATTTCTATTCATTCGTAAAATCCCTTCATCATGGTTTTGATAATGATTATTATCCTCAATAACAGTATGCAGGGCGCTACTTATTGAATCAATGGAACATTCAGACATGCTTGATGGATTATCCAGACGCATATCACTATCAAAAACAGATGAATATAGGCTATCCCGATAATGCACCGGGGATACCCCGGTATGTTTTTTGAATGCCCGGCTAAAGAAATACACATCCGGATACCCCACACTCACAGCAATATCCTGTAAAGTGGCATCCGTCTTCCGCAAAAGCTCCTTCGCCTTGTCCATCCGTAGTTGAATCAGATACATAATCGGGCTGCAATCCGTTTGTTTTTTAAATAATCGAGTCAGGTGTCGCGGGCTGCATTCCAATAATCCGGCCAGACGTTCCAGTGTGATGGATTCCGCATAATGAGCCTGCATAAATCGAATCGCCTGTGCCACGACATCCCGCGTGGAAGTCCGAGCCTGCGGTTCCTGCCATTGGCGCATACATTCATATGCAAAATCATAGAACCGACCCTGAGCCTGGATCTTCGATAACCTCTCTTGATCCTGCCATGCGTCCGCCAATAGTTGCAGCTTTTGGTATAGTATAACCGGATAGGACGGTATGAAACCATAAGCTGCCGAAGGATGATGATAAACTGTGTGCCCTGCTAGAGAGGTCGCTTTATATAGAACAAGGATATATTCGATCCTGTATGACGCAGGCTTTATGTTCAGTTCAAAGCCTTTGCTGCCATGCAGTACATAGCCTGAACGGGATGCATCCTTCCAATCACCAGCCAAATATACGCTACCCTGTAGCATAAACACAAAAGCATGCGCTGGGAAACGATAGGATTGAACCAGCTCTCCCGTCTCCAGTCGAATGTGCCGGACATCCATGACACGGATCGACGATTGGAGCCATACGGACAGCAGCTTGTTCAGCTCATCAGCTTCATGCCCCTTGCTCATCCCGGTATGGGAACCTGTCTGCTTTTGCCGATCCTGCTTCACGTATCCAAGCCTCCGCTTCATAAATATCATACTTTTTTTCAAACCAATCTCATTATATATCATAAAGACAGAATGATATCGATCATACAACATTCGTCAACGATATCATTCTTATGCCTCTGTTTCTACAGTTTATCCTCTATCTAATCACAATCTCCCTGCCATATCCTATTTCTTTCATTTCCTAATTAGATATTTTCATGTAGTATAAATTTAATTGAAGTAACCCTGCTTGGGCTATGCTGAGGCTATATACTATGATGAAGGAGGATTTCATATTGAAATCAAATGAAGAACCCACTCTGCACAAAAAGCTTCGACCACGACATATTACCTTTATGGCTATGGGTGGAGTCATCGGGACGGGGATTTTTAAAGGAAGTACCGAAACGATTAGCCTGGCAGGACCTGGAGTTATTTTGTCCTATGTCTTCGCAGGACTCCTGCTATTGGTCGTTATGGGCGCGATTGCCGAGATGGCTACCGTCTACCCCAACATGAATATGAAGGATTTTATCCGCAAGGCTTTTGGAGAACGGCTTTCCTTTATTATCGGCTGGTTGTATTGCTTTATGTGGCTGGCTGTCTGTGTCATTGAGGTCATTGCTGCGGGGAGCTTTCTGCAATATTGGTTGCCAGATGTTCCTCTATGGCTCCTCAGTTTAGCAAGTGCGGCTTTCATTATTGTCGTCAACATGCTGAGTGTCGGCGGTTTAGGAGAGCTGGAATTTTGGCTGGCGGGTATTAAGATCGCCATGATTATTATCTTTATCGCCTTGGGTGGCTGTATACTATTCGGAATTATTCCCACTGAAACTCCACCTTATCTGAGCAACTACGCGCAGCACGGCGGGTTTCTCCCCAATGGGTGGCTGGCTATCTTTTCGGCGTTACTGGTCGTTACCTTTTCTTACGGAGGGTCTGAGCTGATCGGATTGACGTTGACGGAGACTGAAAATCCAGAAAAGGTACTGCCTAAAGTGGTTAAAAGTTTTATTCTTCGCGTTGTTTTGTTCTATACGCTGCCAATTCTCATTATTTGTGGCTTGATCCCCTGGAATGAGCTGGATGCGAATACCAGCCCATTTGTACAGGTGTTGTCTTCTGTAGGACTTCAAGGCTCGGCTCATGTCATGAACTTTATTCTGATCACTGCTGTACTGTCTGCTGCCAATTCGGGGATCTACGGAGCAACACGTATGCTCCATTCGTTGGCTGTTAATGGGGAAGGTCCCAAGTCACTCGCGCGCTTGTCCTCAAATGGGGTCCCAGTGAACAGTCTCAAACTGTGCGCAGTCATCCTGATTGTTGGCTCCATGGTCGCATACGTCGCTCAGGACGGGCTGTTCCGTATTTTGATGGCTGTACCTGGCTTTGTTGTACTGCTCGTCTGGAGTTGCATCTGTCTGTCCCAATTGAAACTGCGTAAATCTTATCCAGTAGAGCCTACTTTCAAGATATGGGGATACCCTTATATAACGGCGGTAACAGTGGGATGCCTATGGGTCATTGCCTTCCTGTTCTTGATTGACCCGCAAAATCGAATCAGCATAAGTGTATGCGTGTCGTTCATGGCATTTTTGATCATCTGGTCTTTGGTGAAGTTCCGGAGAAAGCAGGCTTAAACAGCTCATGATTCAATCGTATCTATTTCCTGTTTCATATGCTTTTTTAGCCTTCCCAGTTGCTGCGTTATTGTTTACACTTCCGTTCCTTATCGTGCAATATCGCAGACATGGCTATATTCACAAGGCTAGAGCATGGTTGCTTTACTTGATGCTGTTATACTTGATGAACGCCTTCTTTTTGGTCATACTTCCGCTCCCGGCATCACGTCACAATGCGGCCTTGGCCGGGGGAGCGTTGCAATTGATCCCCTTGCAATTCGTGCAAGACATTATAAGAGAAACATCCGTTTCACCTGCTCATCCCTCCAGTTATGTTCATTTGCTGAAGGAGCGTGCTTTTCTGCAAGTCGTTTTTAACGTGATCATGACCATGCCTTTCGGTATGTTCTTACGTTATTATTTCCGTGCACGATGGGGTTGGTGTCTGATTCTGTCCTTCGCCTTGTCCCTCTTCTTTGAGGTGACACAGCTGACGGGACTGTATGGATTTTTTGACCATGCGTATCGTGTGTTTGATGTGGATGATCTGATGGCTAACACATTGGGCGGTATGCTGGGCTTTCTGCTCGGCGAGTGGTTTTCACGCTTCCTTCCCCGTTTGGAACATCTGGACAAGCACTTGGATATTACGACCAAACGGGTGTCCTATACAAGACGAGGAGTAGCCTTTTTAGTGGATTCTACCCTTTGGACAGGGTTACTAGGCATCACGGAGTTTCTGCATGTATCTGCTGCTTTCTGGGTTTCCAGCGGGATATACTTTATGGTAGTTCCTTACCTGACCCATGGACGAACTCCAGGAAAATGGCTGGTACGCATACATCTTACTGGGAGAGGAAAAAGAGTTTCCCTGTGGGAGCTCATGAAGCGGTACAGTCTCTTGTATTGGTTGTATTTTGGACTGAATTACGTACTAGGTGGATCTGTGCTGGGATCTCATGTGTCTCCTTGGGTCATGGTTCCGATTGGTCTTGTACTGTTGGTGTTGAACGGATGGTTCTTTCTCCATTTCGTCATACGCCTGTTCAAGAAAGCACCGTTATTTTACGAAGAGCTTAGCCATACTTCACACCAGATTATATGGCCCAAGCGCTATCATCCTCTTCAAAATGACGCCGCTGACTCTGGACAGACTTCGGGAACGGATACAGATCCAAAATAACCGGAAGACCGACAACGTGATAAGCATGGCGTTCTGTTTTCCTATCTAAGCAAAATAAAAAACAGGCGAAGCAAAGGGGAACCCTTTGTTCACCTGTTTTTTATTTTGTGTATCGACGTTAATTCATTTTGTTTATTTCCACTGTGCAATTTGATCAATTGGTAAACGTGTGGACGGATGACCCTCGTTGATTCCTTTACCCATGGAAATGAGCATGACAGGAACATAACGATCTTTGTCCAGACCAAAGGCTTCAGCAATTTTATCCTTCTCATAACCGCCGATAGCGTTAGTGTCGTACCCATGAGCACGTGCCACCAGCATAAGCTGCATAGACACCAATCCACCGTCGATCAGGACGGTTTCTCTATTCACAACTGGATCAAGGGCAGCAAAATGGGCTGTTACTTTTTCCTGTTGCATTTCTTTAATGTCTTTTGGCATATAGCCCAGTTCTACAGCTTCTCCGAAGATTTGTTCGAAATTATCAAAGTTGTTCAAATCTCCAAACACAGCGATCACGGCCGAAGATGTCTCAACTTGACGTTGGTTGAAACGAGCCAATGGCGCCAGGGTTGCTTTACCTTCAGGGCTTTCAATGACGAGAAAACGCCAAGGTTGCAGGTTAATGGAAGATGGAGCGCGTGTAGCTTCCGTCAAAATCTCAGTCATTTCCTCGCGGCTGATCTTCACGGACGGGTCGTATACTTTTACCGAACGGCGTCCCAGTGCGATTTCCTTAAAATCATTTGTTTTCACAATATTGGTTGTATTTGTATTACTCATTCCAATCTCTCCTTTGTCCCTCTGGGGAATCGTAATATTCACATGTCGTCAGTCCATATTGGATATATGACTATTCATCACTTGCAGCATATCAGCTAGCTGTTGCCGCTGGGTCTCGTCGAAGCTCTGTAGCAGCTGAGCTACAAACTGCGAGCGCTCCTGCTTAAAGATGACAATGCGTGCACGTCCATAATCGGTCAGGCTTACCAAGGTAACCCTGTTGTCCTCTGGTTTTGTGCGTCGTGTGACCATTTCGGTCGCCTCTAGCTGTTTCAAATGGCGCGTTACGGCCGCACCGTCGATGCCAACCTCTTTTTGCAGCAGCGTTTGGCTAATCTCCTCCACCTGATACAACTTGCACAACAACTGCAATCTGGAAGCGCTGATTCCTGCACACCGCTCAAACTTAGAGCTAATCTGTTTGTTCAGCAGCAGCAGCAGATCAAAAATATACTCAGCCTCGGATGGTGTCTGGGTGATATCAATCTCTCCTCCCTAAAGCATATCGCTGGGCTTTGCGATCTAACCGTTGATCTATCAATCATTGATCTATCAAGTAATATACAGCTTCTTTAACAATAAATCAAGTCCCTGAGAAAAATAAAGTGTCTCATTCAAAATAAAAGCTGAGCAACTCACACGGAGCCGCTCAGCTTTTATTTTGCTTTTATACGCTAGGTTATTCAATCTTTGTACAATTAAGATAAGGAGATGGGGTGTTGAATTAGATAATTCCGTGAGACAGCATAGCATCAGCCACACGCACAAATCCGGCGATGTTCGCTCCAACCACCAGGTTGCCCGGTACGCCGTACTCCTCAGCTGCCTTCACACTGTTAGCATAAATATTTTTCATAATATCATGCAGCTTGGCATCCACTTCTTCAAAGGTCCATGACAGGCGCATGCTGTTCTGCGACATTTCGAGCGCCGACACCGCAACTCCGCCTGCATTGGCAGCTTTGGCTGGTCCAAACAGAACTCTGTTCTCCAAAAATACTTCAATGGCCTGTAGCGAGGACGGCATATTTGCACCTTCGCCGATAGCCTTTACGCCGTTGCTGACCAGCAACCGTGCTGCATGCTCGTCAATTTCATTCTGCGTCGCACATGGCAGTGCGATGTCACAAGGGATTGACCAGATTCCCGAGCAGCCTTCTGTATAGATT
Organism: Paenibacillus sp. N119s; assembly: GCF_059447605.1. Lineage (NCBI taxonomy): Bacteria > Bacillati > Bacillota > Bacilli > Caryophanales > Paenibacillaceae > Paenibacillus > Paenibacillus sp. N119s. The sequence continues at coordinate 34,086 of NZ_JCAJRU010000016.1, forward strand.
GCGCCTGGACGCTCTTTTGTATACTCGCTAATCCGTAGACGATTCACTTCTTTAAGCTGCTTCACCAGCTTGAGATCAATACCGTCTGGATCATAGACATAGCCATTAGAGTCACTACATGCCACGACTGTAGCACCGAGCTGCTGTGCTTTTTCAATCGCATAAATGGATACGTTGCCCGAGCCTGACACGACGACACGTTGTCCTTCAAAGGACAAACCTTGGGCTTGCAGCATCTCGTTGACAAAATACACACAACCGTAGCCAGTTGCCTCCGTACGTGTGAGACTGCCTCCGTAATGAATCCCTTTACCCGTCAGGACGCCGCCCTCATGTCCTCCGCGAATCCGCTTATACTGCCCGAACATGTAACCGATCTCACGACCACCTACGCCAATATCCCCTGCCGGAACGTCGGCATCTGGGCCGATATATTTATACAATTCCGTCATGAAGCTTTGTGTAAAACGCATTACTTCGTTATCTGATTTACCTTTGGGGTCAAAATCTGAGCCGCCTTTACCACCACCAATGGGAAGACCTGTCAACGCATTTTTGAAAATTTGTTCAAAACCCAAAAACTTGACGATACCCAGATACACGGACGGATGGAAGCGAAGTCCACCTTTATAAGGACCAATCGCACTGTTAAACTGTACGCGGAAGCCACGGTTGACCTGTACATTGCCTGCATCGTCTACCCAAGGTACACGGAAGGTAATGACACGTTCTGGCTCCACCAGCCGCTCCAAAAGCCCCTGCTGCATATACTTAGGATGCTTAGCCAATACCGGAATTAGCGAATCCAAAATTTCCTTGACGGCCTGATGGAATTCATTCTCATGAGGATTGCGCGCGATAACCTTCTCAAAAACGGACTGCACATATTCGGCTGCTGCTTGTTGACTCTGCTCTGGACGGATCATGGTCATTATTTAATACACCCCTTTTATAATTAGCCCCTCTGTTAAATGACGGAATGACTTTATTCTGCCCCCCTCGAGAGTGGAACTTTATGTATTCATAAAATTTAGTTTACTATACATGATTTTTTATAATAATACATCAAAATCGCCTATAAAAGATTTTTGTATCCTTCATTAAATAACTCTATGAACCTACCATTGCCTGTTATATTCCTAAAACCAAAACCCTTGATTTACGGGCTTTTTTCACGATTTTCCAACCTCTAACACCTTACTCGATATGGCATTAATATGTGAACAAATTGAAAATAAAACATACATCATATCTGGAAAAAATGGAAACAAGAAAAAGGCTAGCGCACAGGGCGCAGCCTCTTTTCCCATCCGTAAGAAGGTAACAACTCACCATTACAGAAATATTCTATTACGCATAAAAGGCTTCAAGCTGACGCACAATTTCGGCCTCGTCATGCTCTACCACCTGCTGGTGTTGCGGCTTGGCGAACAATTGTTCAATTTGCGTCGGGAACTCCTGCTTAATGTCCACCAGACGGATCGCCTCATCGAATTTGGCCGGATGTGCTGTTGCGAAGGTCACACATACTTCGTCCGCGCCATTATACGCCTCATACGCGGCAATACCGCAAGCTGTATGCGGGTCGAGCAAATAATCGTATTCAGCCTTGTATTTCTTGATCAGCTCCAGACACTGCTCATTCGAAGCACCAAGCGCCTCAAAATCCTGCTGGACACGTTTCAAATCCTCCGCACCGATCACAATCCGTCCCTCGGTTTTGAATCTATTCATGTACTCAGATACCTTAGCCGTATCCTCTCCGAGGAAGTAGTACAGGTATCTTTCAAAATTGCTTGCCACCTGAATGTCCATCGAAGGACTGTATGTGCTCTTGAAGTCGCCCGGCTGGTATTCGCCTGTCTTCACGAAGCGCTCCAAAATATTATTTTCGTTCGTGGCAATGATCAGCTTATGGATCGGCAGGCCCATTTTCTTCGCAAGAAAGCCGGAAAAGATATTGCCAAAGTTGCCGGATGGCACACTGACATTGATCTTCTTCGTACCCGCAGACTCCAGCGCCCGGAAATAAGCATAGAAGTAATATACCGTCTGCGCCAAAATACGCACAAAGTTAATCGAATTAATCGCCCGCAGATGATGTTTGGCTTTGAAGTCCAAATCAGCGAACAGGTCCTTAATCACTTTTTGACAATCGTCAAAGTTCCCTTTTACAGATAGATTCAGCACGTTTTCATCGTCTACCGTCGTCATTTGCAGTTCTTGTACCTTGCTCACCTTTTGATGCGGATGCAAAATACAGATTTTGATGCCTTCCTTGCCTCGTACGCCTTGAATGGCTGCTGCCCCAGTATCGCCTGAGGTTGCACCCAAAATGTGAATGATCTCATTCTGCTTTTTGGACACGTAGGAATAAAATTCACCCATAAATTGCAGCGCCACATCCTTGAACGCGAACGTAGGTCCATGGAACAACTCCAAAATAGACAGGGAATCGTTGATCTTCTTCACTGGCGTAACTTCCGGATGACGGAAGCTCGCATAGCTGCGCTCCACCAGTTGTTCCAAATCTTCACGAGGAATCTCATCATTGATATACAGCGCAAAAACTTCCAGCAGCAGCTCTCTGTAGCTCAATGTAGCCCATTGCTCCAGCGTAGCTCCCGACACGGTCGGAATCTGCTCCGGTACCATCAGACCTCCATCGTCAGCTAACCCCATGAGCACGGTATCAATAAATCCCTTGGCTTCTACTCGACCTCTAGTGCTTATATATCTCATATACATCCCCCAATAAAAATTCAATTCGAACCTTTTTTCGAATATATTATTGTCTATAATACCCTGTCGCGGTGCTGTAACCAAGCCTTTTTTTCATATTTCAAAGACTTTCTCCTACTTTACCATACCCTGATGCATCAAGCATCTATCATCACTAGTCAATTAGAACGTCAGGAACAGGCCGTAAGTGTGAAAAGGAAGGCTACTCCAGCCATTACGAGCCTGAAATCGAGAGTGCAGCCAGCTTGAGCGAAGGAGAAGTGCAGCTTCCTGTAAAACGCAAATCGTTGCCAACTTCTTCTACCTGCTGTAGCACGTCAAAGAAGTTGCCTGATACCGTAATCTGATTGACCGCTCTGACCACTTGCCCTTGCTCAATCCAGTAGCCCAGACAAGCCAGCGAAAAATTACCAGACGCCGTATTCGTACCTGCATGCAGCCCTTGCAGCTCGACGATCATCAGCCCGCGATCCGTCTTGCGAATCATGTCTTCCAACGTAGACGTGCCTGGAGCCACGTACAGATTATGATACGACACCCCAATTTTACCGTTATAGCTGCCTTTGGAAGCATGAGAGGTACTCTGCACCCCAGCCTTGCGGGCTGTCTTGCGGTTATGGAAATACGTCCGTAGTTCGCCATCCTTGATAATCTCGTTGCGGCGTGTCGCACTGCCTTCGGCATCAAACGTACTGCCTGCCGGAACATTCTCCATCAGCGGATCATCGATCAGTGTGATATGTTCGCTTGCCACCTTTTGTCCCAGTTTCCCAGCTAAGCGTGAAAAGCCTTTATCCACTGACTCCGCTGAAAATACCGACGTATACGCAGCCAGCAATTGCGCTGCTGCATCATGACGGAAGATGATCGGATAGTTATCCGATTGGATGGTGTGCGCACCCAGCTTGGAAACGGCCTCTTGTACGGCTTTATGCGCCACATCCGCAATATCGATCTCCTCCACGCTCCGGAGCGAATAATCATGCCAGCCCCCGGTAACCGTCTCGCCATGGTCTGCTGCAATCACATACACATAAGCGTTCGCTAGGCTTTTACGACGATGGCAGTGTAACCCTTTGGTATTCACAATCAGGACTTCATTTTCACGAATGCTGACCGAACAATGCCGAGCCATCACAATCCGTGGGTCTGCGGCAAGCGCTGTACGCTCCATTTCCAGCGCCGCTTCAATCAGAATCTCAGGAACTGTGTCAGCAAGCGTTGAGGCATAATCAGGCTGCTCAGGATAGCTCTCAGAGCCTGCAAACAGCTCATCCTGCTCCTCGCTCTCCAATATGTCCGCGTTGCTGCGTGCTTCCTCCAATAAGAAGTCGATCACATCCGGTTCCAGCTTTTCCGTAGAGGCATAGCCCATTTTCCCGTTAATGACACCACGGAAGGAAAGTCCGCCATTTTCAACGATGGTATATTGGTCAATTTCTCCCTTCAGTACCTTTACCGAGGTAGAACGTCCATTTACATAGTAGATTTCCATATCCGCATAGCCCATTTCCCGACCTTTGGCGAACAATGCTTCCTGAAATTGCTGAATATTCATCGCCTATTCCCCCTTCCGTCCACCGACGGTCATTTCGGACACACGAATCGTCGGCTGTCCGCAGTTGACCGGAAGACTTCCACTGACCGAGCCGCACATCCCCTGACCATGGTCCAGATTGTTGCCGACCCTATCAATATTTTGCAGGGTTTCAATGCCTTTGCCGATCAGCGTTGCGCCTTTGACCGGCTCGGCAATTTTGCCGTTACGAATCATGTACGCCTCTTCGACTGCAAAATTAAACTCGCTCGTCGAGGTGTTCACCGAACCACCGCCCAGCGATTTGGCATAGATGCCGTACTCTGTATCCGCAATGATCTCTTCACGAGTAGACTCACCATTCGCAATAAACGTATTGTTCATACGCGATGCAGGCGCGAATTTATAGGATTGTCTTCGTCCTGACCCTGTCGCAGGTACACCCATCTGGCGCGAACCCATGCGGTCGATCAGATATCCTTTTAAAATGCCGTTCTCGATTAATACGTTGCGCTGTGTCGGCGCTCCTTCGTCATCGATATTGAGCGAGCCCCACGCATTCGGAATCGTTCCATCGTCTATAGCCGTGACGAGCGGTGAAGCCACCTGCTGCCCGATCTTATTGGCAAACACGGAAGTTCCATGCGCCACCGCCGTAGATTCCAGCCCATGTCCACACGCCTCGTGGAAAAGGACACCGCCAAAGCCATTCTCAATCACGACAGGCAGTCTGCCGCTAGGGGCATATCCTGCTTTCACCATCGTGGACGCAATCCGAGCGGCGTGTCTGGCATTTTCTTCGATATTCAGGTTCTCCAGGAATTCAGTCCCAGCATACGCTCCCGGCCCACGGAAACCGGACTGTCTATGCTCCCCATGAGTCGCAATCGCGCTTATTCTCAT
>NZ_JCAJRU010000017.1:0-37564 GCF_059447605.1 Paenibacillus sp. N119s
CGTATCGTCTTTTCATACGAAAAGTTTACCATTATTGATACTCGAATCATAGTTTTATAGTTTGAAGACACGCTCTAAATCAAGTGATTTAAATTTTAAATATTTTACAAAAAATATAGCGCAGCTTGTCTGCAAAAAGGATCTCATCCGCTTTGAAGAAAAATGAAAATCCCCCTTAATGAAAGAGGGATTTTGCATATCGAAAACAGGGTATTAGCGTAAGCGAATTTGATGCAAACTTTATTGTCGATTAATAATGGGATGCGTTGTGAGTTCAGATGATAGTCATGTTCGACAGTCCAGCTCACAAGACCGCTCCAAAAATTCCCACAGGCTGAGATGATCTTCGTAGGTTCAGCCAAGTCACCGGACATGACCAGCTTAACTAAATGCTCAAACCCTTGTGGACGACTCGGCAGCTCCAGCGCCTCTGGTAGAGCCATTGAACCCGTTGAGAAAGGTTTCTGATTGTGTAACCCAACTAACATAGCCCCATAGTGGGCAAACTGCATGATCAAGTAAGGCAAGTAGGTATGAGGGCCATTTATCTGGACATTTCTAAGCTTTCCAATAAACTCATACATTTCACCTACAAGCACTTCGTTGATTGCATGCCTGAAATCTTCTGTTGTTGGGGATTCGGCCGCTTCTTTTAATGTAGAAAAATATTCTTTAGGATCAATATAGACGAAGTGGGGAAAAGAAGGGTCCATGTGTCAACGGCCAGTCGCCCTCAACAGTAGAGGCATATTCTATTTTATCAGTAGCGTGGTGACTTATGAAATCCTTTGTTAAGAGAACTAGAAACATTACGGTCAATAATTTTCTTTTTCATTGTGTGATTAATGAAATGCCTAGCAGAGATTTTGTCAGTCTTAGAATATACTCTTCAAAAACTTCATTCTTCGAAGTGAACTTTTCTTGGAAGGAGAACTGGTGCATCAACCTTCAAAAACCTCATATGTGTGCTCATATTATTAAATATGCCATAGCACATGGATGGGACTACAGCCAAGAAAAGCAACAGATGACAATGGATCATGCTGATTTTCTTATAGCCGAACTAGGCTTAGAAGAATAATATTGAAGCGTTTGACCATAGCAAATGATGTAACCACATCAAACCAGTCCGTTCTGTTTCAGCAGAATTGTACGAATGATAAAAGGATAATCATTTATAAAAGAGGACCCAATAGGCCCTCTTTTTCATACGGACTAAGAGACTCGTCCAATCTACCAATTCACCATTCAGCGAGGGTTTAATTTCACCTGCGAGCCCTTGCCGCCTGTCTGGATTCCAGTTTCCTTCACACCAACTTCCTTCAGATCGCCCAGTAGACGCTCCAGCAATGCTTTGGCGACGGGTGCTTCTTTTGCGCCTGAAGCCTTAACGACCAACTGCACCGGTTTACCAGAGCGCAGCTGTTTGTCTGCCTGACGCAGCTTCGTGTCGTAATCATGTTCCTCAATGTGAGCCGTGAAGCGAAGCTCCTTGACCTTTTCTTTACCGCTGGCGGCTCGTCCGTTGTTAGTTTTGCTCGCTGCTGCTTTTTTTTGCACAAGTGCCTTTCCCTTGCCTTTTGCAACCAAACTGCACGGTGGTGGACTACTCATCAGTGAGGTGCAGACTAGATCCGCTCCTTGGGATCGGGCCATAGCCAAGGCTTCTGACTTGGAGACAACACCTAGATTCTCCCCAGAGAGTCCAGTAAGCACCACCTCATCAGCTTTAATTTGCTCGTTGATTAATACTGCCACTTCAATGTAGCCTCCCTAGAAACAATGATACAGCTATCATATACGGAACCTGAGTGCGATTCAATTGAACTTCGATATATCCTTATTGACAAAAATCACTAACCCCTATACTCTTTTACTGATAATGATTATCATTTTCTAACGCATATACATACAGGGGTGATTGAGAGAAATGAAAAAGATGTTAAATAGCCTATTGTTATTTGTAGTTTTTGCAATTGTATTGGCAGGCTGCGGTTCGGCTGGGGATAACTCAAAGACAGGAGGTGCTCCAGGGTCTAAACAGGCATCTACAGCGGTTGGTCCAGTAACGGTAAAGGACGACCATGGTGAGGTGAAACTGGACAAACCAGCAGAACGGGTCGTTGTACTCGAATGGACGTTTACCGAAGATCTGATTGCACTTGGCGTACAGCCAGTCGGGAACGCGGATAATGCAAATTACAAGCTGTGGGTGACACCAGAGGCGAAGCTGGCTGATACCGTTACAGATATCGGTACACGGAGCGAACCCAATCTCGAAGCGATTGCGGCACTCAAGCCAGACCTTATTATCTCTAACGCCGATAACAATGCAGCGATCTATGCACAGCTTAAGGGGATTGCACCAACGATTGAGTTCGATCCTTACAAGGGGAACGGCTATGATTATGATCGTATGGTCGAAATTTTCAAGCAAGTTGCCGTGGCTACTGGTAAAACGAAACAGGCTGATAAAGTTTTAAGCGAGCTTGACCAGCACTATGTGGAGGCAAAGGCTACATTGAAGAAAGCGGGCAAAGCTGACTTTCACTATGCGCTGACACAGGCCTTTACAGCTCAAAATGCTGCCAGTCTGCGAATGTTCAAGGATAATTCGGTTGTAGCGGGAACGCTCGCGAAAATCGGGCTGGTGAACGACTGGAAGTCGAACCAGACTGAGAAGTATGGATTTAGTACCGTAGGCATCGAAGCTCTTCCAGCTGTACAGAACAGTAATTTTATCTACATTACGCAAAAGACAGACGATGTATTTGGTGCTGCAATGAAGAACAATTCAGTATGGAACGGATTGAACTTTGTTAAAGAAAAACGCACCTATCCGCTAGACGGTACAACTTGGACATTCGGTGGCCCAATCTCATCGAAAGTACTGGTTGACCAGGTAGTTGGGGCTCTGACGAAATGACCCGAACGGACACAACGGGTTTATCGAAGACTTGGCGTATAGGAGGCATCTTTGGGGGCGGATTGCTCGTCCTCATCGTGCTTTTTTTTGTCAGCTTGTGTTATGGGGAAGCTCCGATCCCGCTACATACAGTCATCGAGGCGTTGACCCAGCGTCAGGATACGCTGGAGCATAACATGGTGTGGGATCTCCGGATGCCGCGCACGGTCATCGGCATCCTGGCCGGCGGTGCGCTTGCCATTGCGGGCGCTTTGCTTCAGGCCATTACCAAAAATCCACTGGCGGCTTCTGATACCTTAGGGATAAACGCGGGTGCCTACTTTGTGGTCGTACTGGGTGCGGTGATGTTTCCTAGCTTGCTGCACCAGGCGCCGTTTCTATTTGCCGCTGCTGGCGGTCTGCTCGCAGCGGTGCTGGCTTACTTTATGGGCGGGGGAAGAGCTGGAACCCCGATTCGGTTGGCGCTGGCAGGCTTGATCGTATCCATGGTTCTCGGTTCGTTTACCGGAGCGCTGCATATTTTTTATTCATTTGAAACCCAGGGACTGTTTCTCTGGGGTTCCGGCTCACTGGTGCAAAACGATTGGAGCGGGACGACGTACGCTTGGCCTTGGGTTGTAGGACTCTCGGTTATTGCTGTTATGCTGTCAAGGCAGTTTGATGTGCTGGATCTGGATGAGTCCACATCCACGTCTCTTGGACAAAAGGTTAGCCTGACCCGGGCGGTGGGCATTGTGCTGGCGGTTCTGCTGTCGACCATTACAGTCAGCGTCATTGGCCCGATCGGGTTTGTAGGTTTGGTAGCTCCGCATTTGGTTCGCTTGAGCGGGCTGAAAATGCATCGGTGGGTATTGCCCGGTTCCTTCCTATGGGGGGCATTGCTGTTGATCGGCGCAGATGTGCTGGCGAAAATGGTTCACCAATCAAGCATGGATCTGCCAACCGGAGCGGTCATGGCCTTGATCGGGGCACCTTGGTTGATTTGGCTGATTCTGTGGAAGATGAAGCTGCCGTCCGGTGTCGGCGGACAGTCTTCCATGAACATAGGTGTGCGCTCTCGGAAATTACCGTTTGGCCGGCTGGTTACATTATTTGCGTGCTGTGCCGTGCTGCTAACGGTATTCAGTCTGATGTTTGGAGGCATGCGCATTCCGGTGGGGGATTTGCTGACCGGCCTGTTTGGCGGGGAGAGTGCGAATTCTGCTTTGCTTCAATTTAGAATACCCCGCACGTTGGTAGCGGCCGGAGCTGGTATCGCGCTTGCGGTCAGCGGCGTCTTGATCCAACTAGCGGTTCGCAATCCCTTGGCAGATGCCTCGATCATCGGGGTGTCTTCAGGGGCCGGTTTCGGCGCGCTTGCAGTGATTATTGTCTGGCCTGGGCTGCCTATTTATATGCTGCCTATCGCGGCGATTGCCGGGGCGACGGTGTCGGCAGCGGTAATCTTCTTCTTGTCGTGGAACAAGCAATTAAACCCGTCTGTGGTCATCCTGCTTGGTATTGCCGTATCTGCCATCGGATCAGCCGGTATTCAGGTACTAATCATCCAAGGTTCGCTCTGGGGTAGCACAGGCTATATCTGGCTGACCGGTAGTACCTACGCTCGAAACTGGGGACAGGTGGCGACCATCCTGATCTTCCTGCTCATGTTGTTGCCAGTAGCGTGGTGGCTGGCTCGTCGTTTCGACCTTTTGGTATTTGACGATAGCAGTGCCATGGGTCTGGGACTTCCGGTGCGCCGCACCCGGCTGTGGGCGATGGTAGTGGGTGTGCTGCTGGCGGGCGGAGCAGTAGCCTGTGTGGGCACCATTGGCTTCATCGGGCTGATTGCCCCGCATATCGTGCGTACGTTAATCGGACACCATGTACGTCGTTCCATCGTTCTGTCGAGCATCTTGGGAGCGGTCATGCTGGTGCTGGCGGATACGATTGGACGGACAGTGCTTGCGCCGACTGAAATTCCTTCTGGATTGCTGATTGCACTGATCGGTGCACCGTATTTTCTATACTTGATGTATCGCTCCAATAAGAGTAAGTCAGTGTAACGGAGGATTCACACGAATAGGCTGTTTCCCAGCGGATTTTCCGTGGGGAAGCAGCCTTTATTATTTATTCTTTTACGCCATCATGGGGCTTTATATTTACAAATCTAATAAAATAGATATAATGTGATATATGGAACCATCATTGATTTATAAAGCTTTGTCTAACGAAACTCGTCGTCTGATTATGCAGTGGTTAAAAAAACCGGAAGATTATTTTGATGAGCAGGCTTATTTAAAGCAAGGGCTTAATTTTCAAATTGGTGTATGTGTGGGAGATATTCAGGCCAAATCGGGACTTGCACAGTCTGTAATTTCAAGTTATTTATTAACGATGCAAAAATCCGGTTTGTTAGAGTCTGAGCGGATAGGGAAGTGGACGTACTATCGTCGGAATGAAAAAACAATACAGGAATTTGCCGAGTACATCCAAAAAGAACTATAAACAGAAAGGATTTTTTTTTCACATAACATATCTATAAATCTATATATATAACTAAATGGAGGCTTATACTTAATATGAAAAAGGTTAACCCGTTACTTATTCTCATTTTAGCTTTAGGCGTGTTCGGTATTATTACAACGGAAATGGGGATTATAGGCGTTCTTCCCCAAGTAACTCAAAAATTCAATGTATCAGCTGCCCAGGCTGGTTGGCTCGTCAGTATATTTTCTTTAGTGGTTGCCATCTCAGGCCCGTTTTTGACCTTACTCGTTTCTAGCATGAATCGTAAAGTTATTCTTTTAGTCGCTGTATTCAGTTTTGTTATTTCAAATATTGTCTACGCCTATACTACTCATTTTGAGGTCATGCTCATTTTTCGTGTTCTCCCTGCTATATTTCACCCTGTTTTCTTTTCGGTTGCCCTCGTGACCGCATCTCATCTTGTCCCCCCTGAAAAGAGCAGTAAAGCCGTCACCAAAGTTTTTGCCGGAATTACGGTAGGCTTTGCTTTTGGTGTGCCCTTGACTTCTTATCTTGCTGAGAAGATAGCGTTAGAAGCTGCTTTCTTGTTGGGAACTGTCGTGAGCATGATTGCATTTATTGGAATACTCATATGGCTTCCTTCCCTGCCAGTTCAGGAAAAGATGTCTTACGGCAAACAACTTGGTATATTACGCAAGCCTCAATTATGGTTCAATATTGTGTCTGTTATTTTTATTTTTGCAGCTATGTTTTCAGTGTATAGTTATTTTGCCGAATATCTTGGAAAAGTAACTCTGATGAACGGATCATGGATCAGCATAATGCTGATGGTCTTTGGAGTCGTTATGATTTTTGGAAACTTTTTATTTGGAGGGTTATTACATAAAAATCTGACCAAGACCGTCATCACGTTCCCGTTGCTATATATGGTCATTTATATATTCACTTATGCTCTGGGTACATCTTTCCTACCAATGATCATGGTTGTACTCATTTGGGGAGCCGTGCATTCAGGAGGGCTTATTATTAGCCAAGCATGGTTAACCACTGAAGCGACAGAAGCTCCAGAGTTCGGTAACAGCCTGTTTGTCTCCTTTTCTAATCTGGGTATTACGATAGGGTCTGCTATCGGCGGGTGGTTTATCTCTCACTTGGGCATACACCAGCTCATCTGGAGCGGACTCATGTTTGCGCTGCTAGCATTTTTATCTATCACGATAAAAATAAAAATGTTCAAAGCAAATGCAACGGAAGCGAACGTGCGTTAAAATATGGAGAGACATGAAAAGAAACTCTACACGATGACCATAAAATGATGCATGGGGTGAGGTTAATTGCATATTGAATGGACTTCGGTTTTAATAACATTTTTAATAGTCAGTGGAATCTTCGCGTTGCTCATCTGGGGAGTGATATCCTTAATTAAGCGTTTTCGCTAATCACAATCAAGAAGTAGATATCTCTAATTGTTGAAAATTATATTATCTAAGGGGAGGAGTCTGGTGAACATTCGAATGTATCACGATCTGGAAGCTCAATTGGAAGAAACGATTTGGGCTCTTGGAGAGGAAGCTGCTCTTGCACTCCCATTAGATAGCAGCATAGCTGAGGAAAAAGCACAGAAGGCTTGGGATCTCATCCCCGAGCCTAAGCATACATGGGGTATTACAAGTGTAACCTTGCATCTGTATGTTCAAATTCTTAATTATAACAGTCATATGCAGCGATCCATAGAGCTTTTAAATGAGGAAATTTTAGACTTGGAGAGTGCGGGGGATCGGATTATACATGCGGGGCCTTACATTCAAATGGCGGAAACGCTTCTTCTTCAGAGCAAGCCTGCATTAGCTCATGAATATCTCCAGAAGGCCTACTCGATTGGGAGTGCAAGAGCATTTCGGGATCAACCCAAGCTGTATCTCGAAATGGCGAAAAGTAAAGCTCTGGATAAACAGGATATATTGCTTCGATTTAAGGCGTTGGATGTGAATGCCCAACTTTTGAGCGAACTAAAAGATAATCCGTAACGAATGTCATGGTCTCATCTTTTACATTTGACGAGGACGATTCGAGACCAACGTAAGCCACTACCCCGGATTTCTGGATTGAATTAATAAGTGGGAAAATTCGGGGATAACCATACATACAGGAGAGAAAAGAATGAATATTAGACTGCTTGATTCAAATGAAAATTATCCGTTAGAGCTCTTGTTACTAGCTGATCCGTCGCGCCAACTTGTTGAGGAATATTTGAAAAGAGGGCAGTGCTATGTAGCAGAAATGGACCATCAGATGGTAGGAGTCTATGTACTCTTACCGACAAGACCCGAAACAATGGAGATAGTGAATATAGCAGTTGCAGAAGTCATGCATGGTAAAGGGATAGGCAGACAATTAGTAACCCATGCCATTGAAACAGCCCGGACGCAAGGCTATAAAACGTTAGAAATCGGTACAGGAAACTCTAGCATTGGACAGTTGGCTCTTTACCAAAAATGTGGTTTCAGAATTGTGGGTATTGATCTGGATTTCTTTGTCAGACATAACTATTCAGAAGAAATTTATGAGAATGGCATACAGTGTAGAGATATGATTCGTATGTCTCAGGATTTATAAAATTTGATTGTTGTGCAAACCTTTTCAATACATCTTAAGTAAGGTTCTGAAAGGTATATGATATTGTTCCAAAAGATGGTACAATGAACTGCGGAAAGGCTATACAATCATTGGATTGCAATAGTCCTTTTTTAATGAGTTGATATCCTAATAAGTTCCTGATAAGGGGTGGTTACTTTGTACAACACAACAACCACGATACTCACAGAGATAACAAAACATATGAAAGATCATGATTTAATCCTAAGCGATCTAGCTAGAGAAGCTGAAATGAATCCGGGCACCATGAGCAGTATTATTAATGGAAACCGCACACTTTCAGTCGATCAGCTAGATCGAATTACACAAGCGATGGGCTATCCCGTTGGTTATTACTATGAACGCTACGTGTCTGAGTATTTAACAGAGGCGAATCCGAATTGGCGTCGAATGAGTCCTTTCATACATAACTGTGCAAGACTCAATAAATTAGACTGTATTCATGAAGTTGTTAATTTATTGATGGATAAACTAGGTTATTCAGAATCTTTATTTGAGCTTGCCGAACAACTTTTTAGAGAAGGGCTTTACGAAGCGGCAACTATTCTATATGAGAATGTGGCTTTAAGTGAGAAAAAGCAATATTCAGAACGTCTGGCTATGTGTCAGTACCGTTTGTTCCATACAAGGCAAGGAGATAATCAAGAGAAAAACTATGAAGCAGCGGTTCAATTTGAAATATACGTTGATCGGCTAGATGAGATAGAACAGTTAGATGCATTAAAAGATCTGGCGAATACATACCGTTCGTTACGAAAATGGGACAAAGTAGAATTATTCGCTAAAGTTCTGGGAGACAAAGCTAAAATTCAATATAACATGGAGCAACAACGGCAGCCGTCCAAGAGAGAAAATACTAAGAAACCAAGCTTTCCTCTGTTTGCTTATTGGGCTTTTTCTCATTTGCTTCGCACACAAGTCTGTGGTGAAAAGAAAGACTATGAACGGGCATTTTATCATATCAAAAAATATGCTGATTTAAGTTGGGTTAAAGATAATGATGAACAAACATTGAATTGGAAAAACAAGTATGAGGATTGGGCGATAGTAAATACGTATGTAAATAAGCTTCTTTCAGGCGAAGAGAGCGTACTTTCCGAGTATGTGGCTTATATTTCTTCAAGAAAAGATGAGATTCTTCCAGCACTTGATAATATACTTGAGGCGGCTAATCGATATCATTTTGATGTAGACGATATTTTAAAGCAATTTGAGGAGGATATTGTATCTTATTTGGAGCAACAAAAAATTGAAGGTTTTTATACTCAACGATTCATAACAGAGCGTTTTATACATTTTTCTAAGGAATTAGCAGTCTACTTTTTGACTAAAGGAAGATTTTCTGATGGCTTTAAATTTTTATTAAATTGTTTGGAAAAATCTACATTTAGCAATAATAAATCGTATATAATTAAATGTATGAGGCTGTATGATTCTTTTCAAAAGTATGCATCCGTTGAGACAAAGAAAGCGTACAGAAAATTGATTAATGAGGTGGGATGAAGGTGGAGCGTAGAATAATTCTAACCTTTTTAGCAACCAGCGTTATGTTAGTAGCGATAGTGGCTGCTTCCTTACAATTTCATGATCAAGTTTCTAGTTATCAACCAACATATCATGGCGAAATGTAATTATCTCAACAGGAAAAGGGGCGCTTGATATTTAAAGCAATTAAATTGTACAGCACATTAAACTAAATGGACGATGGAACAGGTTAGATGGAATGATCCGTCTAGCCTTTTTATTATCTGTTTTGCTGTATATAAGCAATATGAGGAAATCTTCTTTTGAGAAATATATGTAAAAAGTGCAAAAATGTTATGTGTGTTGTTGTAAGCAAACTGAAGGGTGTATGGCTTTGTTCTAAAGACGACAATTATCGTTGATAAAGTAATCTTTACTAACGATTTCTCTATTACATCGTTTAACTATATATCATATTCCGAATCTACATTGAAAGGAAAGGGTGGTATATCTATGGAGATCACACCTACGATTAGAGCAGAAGTTCAAACTTATCTGATACGGAGAAGTTTAACCATGACCGAGTTTGGTCACATGATTGATTTGAATGTAGGTACAGTTAGTGGCATCGTGACGGGTAACCGATCTATTTCTGTTCACCAGCTAGATCGTATCACTATGGGAATGAATCTACCACCAGATTATTTTTATGAACGTTATATTGTTGAGTGTATTGAAGAAGAACCGCTGAACTGGCGAAGAATCAGCCCTTTTTTATACCGATGTGTGGAGCTAGGACGACTTGATTGCTTGCGAAGAGTTGTAGGTATGTTGCTAGATAATCCTGTTTATCTTCCTTCACTTTTTGAAGTAGCCGAAGATTCTTTTAAAAAAGACTATACTGAAGCAGCGGCATTCCTTTATGAAAGTGTGGCAGAAGGGGAAAGGTATCAGTATTCAGAACGATTGGCCGTTTGCCAGTATCGATTGTTTACGATTCGTATAGGAGACGATCAAGAGAAAAACTATGATGCCGCAGTTCAATTTGAACCTTACGTTGAACGGTTAGATGAGATAGATCAGTTAGAGGCATTAAAAGACTTGGCGAATACATACCGTTCGTTACGAAAATGGGATAAAGTAGAACAATTCGCTAAAGCTATGGGAGATAAAGCGAAAATTCAATACAAACTGGAACAACAGTGGAATCAGCTGAATAGAGAGAATTCGAAGAAACCAAGCTTCCCTCTGTTTGCTTATTGGGCATTTTCTCATTTGCTTCGGGCAGAAGCTTGTGAAGGAAGGAAAGACTACGAGAAGGCACTTCAGCACACTTATGCTTATTCCGATTTGAGCTGGGTAAATGCTACAGATGAAACTGCTCTGAAATGGAAAAAAAAGTACGAAGACTGGGCAGTAGTAAATACGTACTTAAATAAGCTTCTTTCTGGCGATAAGAGCGTTCTATCTGATTATGTAGCTTATATTTCTTCAAGAAAAGATGAAATTCTTCCCGCTCTTGATATTATGATTGAGGCAGCTAACCGATACCATTTTGATGTAGATGATATTTTAAATCAATTCGAAGAAGAAATCATATCCTTTCTGGAGCAGAAAAAGGTTGAAGGATTGTATACTCAACGATTCACAACAGAGCGATACACTCATTTCTCAAGGGAATTGGCGATCTATCTTTTACGTAAGGGGAGGTTTTCAGAAGGTTTCACATTTTTGTTCAGTTGTTTGGAAAAGTCTGCTGAAGCTAATAATAGAATACAAGCAATCAGATGTATGAGACTGTTCACACATTTTAAAGAACATGCATCTGCTCACACGAAGGCAGTCTATGGAGAACTGATTAAAGCGGTTAACGAAGAGTAAGTTGATCCCACCGTTCCTAATTGCGGATCAACAGGTCCTCACGAGGAATCTGCAAATATAATGCTCTCAAGTTCAAAATCACAGCCATTAGAAGGAGTAAGAGTATGAAGACAGATAAAATAAATGATACCTACTATGCTGGATTTGAAGGAGAACCAGAAATAAGAGTGACTTATACAAATTCAGATGAAAGCTATGTATTGAAGATATGGAATGGATACTTTGAAACATTATTGGGCTGCTTGATTCAAATAGAGTCTGTACAAAGTAATATACTAAGTGAGTATGATGCTCACGAAGGCTGGTATGAGGAAAGTCCGTGGGAAGTGAAAAATATTAGAGAGACTCTACGCTTGTTTGATTCATTTGATATTAAAAATTTGACCGAGGAAGAAGCGAAAAGTTTGACTAATATATTACCTGTACTTCCTGGCCTTAAGGACAATATAATTATATTGTTACAGAAAGCCATCAATAGAAACGGCAATGTGTTCATTGAGTATGATTAATATTTTATAAGCTTGCGCCTTTGACATAAAATGGGGACAGGCTTTTTTAAAATAGTTAGTCAATCAAATAAAGGGTCGAGTTTCTGAATACAGCAAACAACAATATCATATGATAAAATGGCTGTGCCTCGATAGGATAATATAACTTGAGTAGGGGCAAGCTTAAAGCGGAGCTATCTGTGACGCCGGATTTGCTTTGAAACGTCAATAAAGAAAAGGAGCTATTGCGATTGAGCGGCTCCTTTTGCTTTAGGATTATTCTGGGGAGTCTACTTACTTATTTCCTTTTATACATAAAAAAACGATTGTATAGACCAGTATATACACTTGTGAAGGTCACTGAACTGCAGGAGAAACGAAAATGAATCAGGATTAGTAACTGTTTTACTAACAACTTTTAATGAGAAAGAGGAGGTAGTGTTTGAAGGGGATTTGACAGTTTTAATAAGAAAATAAGACAGACAGTCAATCGGGGGTTTTTGTGTTTGAATAGTTAATGAGCACAACAAACATTTATAAAAACAAGCAATGCTGGTTCAGTATTGCTAAACCTGCTATTGTTCTCTATGAAGTGTCTAAAAGTTAGCACTCCGAAGGATTTAATACCCAATCGAAATCAATGCTATAAATTACTACAAAAACGTTAGATCAAAACACCAAAGGAGCAGTCATGCCAGTCGGCAGCGGCGCTGCTCCTTTTTATTAAGCTAACGGACAGGTTAACCTAACAAGCAGACTGCCAATTACGTTTGAAAATACCCAAACGTGCTGCCGGGTTGACATTCAGAACTGGTCTTGTAAATCTGGTGGAGTTAAAGGGAGTGCTAGTTGTGTCTCATCTATTATTTTGAACAAGCATTGTATTGAAGAGCCAGCGAAAATTCCATCTGAAATACTGAGCTAGATGCCAATCTTCATAGCCATTTAATACACCTTCATTTAACCAGTAAGACTCTGGTTTTCCGCTCGTCGCAGCTTCAGAGACATAAGCGATCGTTTTTTCTAAAAAGCGAATGACATCTAGGATTTTATCTGGAGTGGACACATCTCCATGCCCGGGAATGACAGTATCTACCTTCAGATCTCTTTGAATGCGTCTAAGGATGCGTATCCAAGCGTATGGATTACCGTGTGGCATGACCGGAATCGTCTTGTTGGTTATTAAATCACCAGCAATCAAGGTTCGTTCTTCAGGCACGTAAATAACGGCATCGCTTAAAGAATGGCCGCCTCCGTAGGATAAAACTTCGACAGTGCGTTTTGCTCCTTTTATAACTAGTTTATCGTCAAAAGTTATCGTGGGTATCACCCTACGAAGGGAAGGGATAGCATCATACAGGGCTCTCTGCACGGAAAGATCATAGCCGATTTCGGTTAACATGTGCGGATTTTTTTCTTGTGAACGTACTTGATGTAGGCTATTTATTAACTTCTGAATGTTTTGTTGCATTAGATCAATATTCACTTTACCCATTTCAGATAGCAAATCTCTTGTCCAAACGGTAGATATAAAATCACTTTCCATGAATTCCTGATTGCCGTTGACATGATCTCCATGAAAATGGGTATTGATCACATATTTAATTGGTTTATTCGTTAATTGTTCTGCGGTTTGACGTAACAAAGCACCAGAATGCGGTAGGTTGGTTGTGTCCACAACAACGGTCAAATCCCCAATGTCAATAATAGCCGCATTCCCCAGCGAACCACTACCAGGTACCGAAATAGCACCCCAGATACCTTCCGCTGCTTGTTGAATCGTGAAATATTTGTTGTTCATTGTTTATGCCTCCATCAAAATAAGTTTGACACCATTTCCTTTTATCTTTAGTTTTTTTATGTTTCATGTATATCAATTAACAACTTTAGCTTACAATTTAGAGTCAACTAGAAATCAAGCACAAATTTTTGAAATGAAGTTAGAGGTGCAAATATCGACTTCGAGTTGACTTAAAGATGTATAATAGTTTTAAATTTTGGTTTAGAAAAAAGGAGTGACATAAAAAACAATGCTTACTATAAGTCAAGTATCAGAAAGAACGGGGCTAACTCCTTATACGATTCGCTATTATGAAAAAATTGGAGTGCTACAGGAACCAAATCGAAGAAATGGAAGGACACGCATTTATACCGAAAGTGAGGTTTCATATATACAATGTTTAATTAGATTAAAAAAATTGGGATTGTCGCTTGAGGAGATTACGGAATTTACTCGTGACGGATGTGTACTGGATAAAATTCAAAAAGGAGAAGAAGTTGCTAATTTTACTCCTGCCTTACATATACGGATAGAAATTCTTGAAAAGCATCTGGTGGAACTGAAATCCAAGCGGCAGGAACTTGAGTGCATGATTTCCCTTGCTAACGAGAAGATAGCCCTGTACCAAAAACTTACGAAAGACGATATAGTAATGTAGAAGACCTGATTCGCCACCAGCATATACGATGGCAACAGAATTGATTGAACTAACTGGAAACATTAGTTCAATGACAACAGTGGGGTTTCAAGACTTTATTTATCAAGTTTTGCGTCCGCCGCTGCTCCTTTATTATACTGGTCCATATTTAGCTGGTGTTAGATTTGGAAGAGAAGAATTATGGTTTTTTCGTGATTTTAGGCAATTCTTCGACTGCGATTTCAGCCCATTTGACAGAGCCGTATGGTGAACTACCTCCCACCAATACATCTGGACTAAGAATATTGATCAAATAAGCACCAGGTTTTTGAATAACGACAGAACCGTTAAAGGATTTATCTTGTTTGAGCGGGATAACGGTCTTTTTTTCAACTTCAATAAAATCATCGTTTTGAAATGCTGCCACTCCAAAAGAAACTTCATTGCTTTCCAGATACGTATCGGTCACGACTCCAGCAATTGCTATTGGATCTCCAGCCTGCACACGGAGGTACCCCTGTGTCGGCTTGGTAAAGCGGATATCTTGCGCGTTGCTTGCATGGTTGTACCTGATAGGAACGGAGGACGGTTTTAATACCTTGCGACGGACCATTATCTTAGCAGATCCTTTATCATTTGTTGTTATTTCCAATGGGTTTGGACCGGGACGAAGCTCAACTGAATATTCAATCCGCACAGCTGCATCCTCTACTACAACGGGAAGATTGGAAGTTGAATTCTCCGCATAACTCAGAGCCGTTGGAAGCAGGCCAGAAATTAGAAGGCAGGAAGATACAAGTAGAGAAACAAAAATTCGTCTCATTGAATAAACACCTAATTTCATTTTTTTATCATATATACCAGAAAAACGAAAAAAGTTGCACAGATATAGTCTTTTATTCTGGCCATTAGTCTTTTTGAATAACTTAGTTCTTTCATTCAACTGCTTTTCTTATTTTGTTTTATGACAAGCTCTATGATACTTCGACACGACTTTTACTATAAGATAAAAGAGACTAATTTACTTTGGAGGTGTCTTTTTGGAGTTATTTCTATTTATACTTAACATTTTAGTTATCCTCCTTTCTATTGCTGGCGGGGTGCTTTTAATTGGATTAGTGTACAGAGGATATGTACTGCTAGGTTTACTTATTGCTGAGAAAAAGAGAAGAATAACGGATCAATCTCAAAATCAGGCTTGACTATTAGCCCAACATCCGATGGCGGTTACATTCAATGAGAATGTCTGCTTTATAGCGGCTACGCTTGTTGCCATTGGCATATCAATCCCTCCTCAAAATGAGTGCAAAAAAGCCGCCATAGCTTTGGCGGCCGTGATTGGTAAGTTTATACCGATTATAAAGTTGAGAAATCCAAGCGGACGTCCAAAGTCAACACGGAGTCAATGCTTCGCTTCAACTTTTTCAGCGCAGGATGACTCGAGCGTTCGCTCGTATTTGTCCCGATCATCCTCGAAAAAAAGCTACACTGCATCAAAATTTTGACAGTTTGAATATCGGCCTCAAAATCTTGCGAATCCCAAAAGCAAATACAGTCATTGCGGTCCACGAGCTGCGCATATTCTGAATATATTGATCGTTGATGATATAAGTTCGAGTGGAAGTAGGGCTCTTCAGACCAAACTCTTCCCACTTCGCCGGATCATTCGAACTTCCGAGCCTTACAAGCATATTCGCTGACTCGCTATTTATTTTAGCTGGAATTTGCTCGTATGCTTGGATGATTTGCTCATGAAATTCGTCGATCGGATTGCGGCTAGCAAGGCTCTCCAAGTGGATGCCTTCGCGAAGGTAAGAAACGTATGCCAGATGGTCAGCCCAGAACTTGTCAATATAATAAAGCCGTACCCGCTGCTCTGAAGGGCTCATCGGCGTTTCTCCTTTCAAAATTGCGAGCCGCTCCTCGTATAGAATACGTCGCTGTTCCTCCACCATATCCGAATAACGGTTTAATTCCTGGTGGATATCGAAGTTCTGGCCCATAATAACGCGCTGAATATGCGCGATTTTGCTGCGTAGCACCGGGTCTTCGAGAGTCTCATCCTGCCTGTGGGCGTGACTCGCTTTATCGATGCCGAACCGAAGTAACAACTCGTCCTCTAAGCTTACGAAAAATACGGAAGCTCCAGGGTCGCCTTGGCGTCCAGAACGCCCGCGCAGTTGGTCGTCGATTCGCACGCTTTCGTTAACATGCGTACCAATCACGTACAACCCTCCCAGCTTGGCGACAACTTCTGCTTGCGTAGGGTTGCCACCGCCGAGCCGAATGTCGACGCCGCGTCCCGCCATATTCGTAGACACCGTCACGGCGCCGATTTCTCCCGCTCTTGCAATGACCTCGGCTTCTTCTGCGTCGTTTTTCGCATTCAGAACATGGCAGGGTACGCCGGCAACCGCTAGCGCCTTTGCGAGCATGTCAGACTCCTCCACGCTTGACGTACCAATGAGAATCGGCCGTCCCGTCGCATGGACGGACGAGATTTCTTGGACAAGCGCCTTAAGCTTGGCTTCCTTATGAGTATAAATCCGATGCGGTTGGTCGATCCGTATGTTTGGTCGGTTCGGTGGAATTTGCACGACCTGCAGTGCATAAATCTCTTTGAATTCCATTGCGGAAGCGTACGCGGTAGCCGTCATTCCGCAAATTTTTGGATATAGGCTAATGAAGTGTTGAAGGGTAATCGTTCCGAGAATTTTTCCGCCGACTTTCGAGTGCAGCCCTTCTTTGGCTGCAAGCGCGGCTTGCAGTCCTTCTGGCAAATGCCTGTTCTCCGCCACGCGGCCGGTATATTCGTCGATCAGCTCGATTTTACCGTCCCGGACGATGTAATCGACATTCTTTTTCAATAACGTTTCCGCATACAACGCGCAATTTAACGACGACAACAAATGACTATTATGGCTTTCGTACAAATTGCCGCATCCCAGCAACGACTCCGCTTTCGCAGCGCCCGCTTCATTCAAATAAACGTTCCGCTTGAACTCGTCGAAGTCGTAATACTTATCTTGCTCAAGCTGCCTAGTCACATCTGCGAAACGAATTACGTCGTTGCCGGAAGAATCCGGCTCTCCAGCGATGACTAGCGGCACCCGAGCTTCGTCGAGTAGCAGTGAGTCCGCTTCGTCGACGATGACATAGTGAAAAGGACGATGCACGGTATCGGCTTTGTTTAGTGTGATCGTGTCACGCAAATAATCGAATCCCGCTTCTTTGGCCGTCACATAGGTTATATCCGCGGCGTACGCTTCTCGTTTCTCGGACAAGCTCATGCCTGCTTGAACCGAGTTTACCGTTAACCCGAGGAAACGATAGATCGGACCCATCCACTCCGCATCCCGATTTGCCAAATAATCGTTAAAAGTGAGCACATGAACGCCTTCGCCGGTCAGCGCATTTAGATAAGCAGGCATAACAGCAGAGAGTGTTTTTCCTTCGCCGGTATGCTGCTCGATCACAAATCTCTCGTGCAGAGCGATAGCAGCCATAATCTGGACATCATAAGGCTGTAATCCGAGCTTTCGCTTCGCTGCCTCGCAGACTAGCGCATAGGCATCGACAAGCAGTTCATCCAAAGGCGTCCCCGATTTTGCTTCCTTTTTCAGCCGGAGAGATTCCGCTTTCAGCCGCTGATCGTCCCATGCTTCCAAATTCCGTTTCCTAATGAGTTCCGCTTTGTCCCGATAGCCTTTTAGCTTATTCTGAGTATCGCGGTCTTTGAATTTTTGCATCAATTTGACGGCTAAATTCATTGGAATTTGATCCCTCCTCGGTAGAAACACGTAATTCTAATAGTGGCTAAAGTATAATCAAACTCTATAATAATAGCAAAGTTTGGAATAAAAAAGCACCTTCCTTGCTTCATTGGCGGCACCAGTTGCCGTTAACACTTGCACTCTTAGCCGCTGACAACCTTTAACTGTAAAGCCATACGACATGCCGAATATCCAATAATCATGCAAGCAACGACTATTAAAGAGGTGTATAGGAGCGGAATTCACCCGAGTAGTATCTTATTACTAAGCAACGATGTATGATTCACAGGAAAAGTACATCTTGGAGGTCAGAAAGATATATTTTCAGTAAATTGTTAATTTTAACAAAGGGAGAGATGGATACATGATGAAAAAATTCTTTACGGGTTCCGTATTTTTTATTTTTTCACTTGTATTAAGCGTACAAGCCAGTGCAACAAAACATTCTTATAATTACACAATTAATGTACAGGTAAACGGTGTTCCTATCAATTTTGGAACTAATTCAGATTCACCTCCATATATTGAAAATGCTACAAATACAGCTTTTGTTCCTCTTCGCTTCGTTTCTGAAAATTTAGGAGGGAAAGTAAGAGACTGGGACAAAAATTCACAACAAGTCACAATCGAATCAAAGAATGGAACTGTAATTAAATTGGCGATCGGTAGTAAGATTGCATATGTCAACGATGAGGAGAAAATGATGCTGGCGGCACCGCAGATTCCTACAACTCGTGTTCAAGTTCCTTTAAGAATTGTTTCCGAAGTGTTGGGAGCTAAAGTGGATACCCAAAAAATAGGTGAAACATTAAATGTGAACATTACAACCTCTAATTAATATTTCTTAAATAAGACTATTCTATTTTTCAAAGCAGATCCATTCTGTATTCGCTCAATCTTTTAAAAAGGAATTCGATAAAAGCATTGAAGATTGTCAGTTAATTGCTGAGAAGATAATGAATATTACAAAATAATTTATTTAAGAGCTTGCTCCTTTAACAATAAAATGGGAGTAGGCTTTTTTTGCATAATTGGTCAATCAAATAAAGGACCGAGTTTTTGAATATAGCAAACAACAGTATCATCCATGATAAGATGGTTGTGCCTGGATAGGGTGATAAGGAGTTGGGGCAATGATTCATTTATAGCCAGTAGCTACCATTGAATTTGAAGACGAGAAGAGCCTTAAACCAAGGAGGAATTTATGGGATATGATTCTTTAATAAAAGCTATTATTTCAGTGCCAAAAGAAGAATTAACTTTTTATTGGGGAAATGGATTAAAGATTATTGGTACTAAGGACACCATCTATGAAACAAACAATGATTTAGATGAAGATGATAATGGGTTCCTTGAATATGATGCTGCAATTATTGAAGTTAAAAAAATAGTATCTAAGCCGATTAACGATAAAGGAAGTATATATAAATGGTTGCAAAAAGGAAAAAGTTCCTTTATTGAAATTTCTCTCCATGACGACCCCCCTAGCATGATTACATCTTCAGATGGGTCTATTATCTGGAAAAATGAATAGCCTAGACCACCCTCAATTGAGTAGTTTTCACTGAATTAAGGATAATCTTTCGTTTTTATTTGTTTTCATGATGTTTATAATTATAAGTACCATCATCTACTCCTTTAATAGGGGCTTGGTTATACTGAATAATTTTACCTTGCTCCTTTTTATAAAAATACCTTGCATTGATTTCGTCCTTAAATATAACTTGTGTACTAACTAAGGGAGCTTTAGCTATTTGAGTTTCAACTGAATAAATTTCAGATGGTTTGTATCCTTGAGCTTTTACAAGATAGCTGAATACTTCGTTTTGGGTATAACTTTTAGTGTAACTACTAAGTATCCAAATGCTCGCAATTAGAGTTACTATAAAGATTGCTATTCCATATTTTTTCATAGCGACCTCCTTTTTTAATTGAAAGAATAGAAATAATTCAGTTTTTCTTCTAATGCTTTTTAATTATATTTACTCTTACCTTTATTTCCCTTATGATAATTGTAATACTAGCAGATAAGGGGATACATATGAAGAAAGCTATTTTATTAATGCTCATGTTTGTTGTTTTAATTCCATCACAAGTATTGGCGGCAACATCTACAAAAGCTATGTCAACAAGTGAAATCGAAAGAATATATTTTGAGAATTACAAAGATCATGTAAAAGAAATTAAAGCTGCACAAAAAAAGCTTAATGCTGTTCTAGGGGCAGAAGTTCGTGAGCTAACTCAAAGATTAAACCAAGCCTCTGCACGTTATAAAAATGAAGTGAAAAATAAGTCTAGTAAAGCAGTAATAGCTCAAGCCAAGGCTGATTGCGATAAACTAAAGAAGCAGCTCAGCGTGGCAAAGGTGGAACTAAGTAAAAGCATTAAAAATTACAAGCGAGAAAGTGACCAAATTTTAAAGGATATTGCCAAACAGAAAGCAGATCTTATAAAATTTATTAAGAATCACACGGCAGGAAAAGATAAACTTACGGAATCTCAATTTAGCCAACAAGTTAATGGAGAAATTATGTCGATCGGTAATTCATTTACTGAAGCTTTAAAAACATTAACAGAAGCTGAATAATAGGGTGCAAGGCAGCAGGATTACCTGTTGCCTTTTTTATTTAGGTTACTTAAAAAGCCTAAAGTCCAAGAGCGATATAAAGTAACGCAGGATATTGATCCTTACAAAATCGGCATAAGTGAGATAGATCGTATGGAAGATGGCAAGGATTTTGAAATTTATTTGTGCAAGCTGTTCAATTGCTTGGGTTATAGTGATGTGTATAAGACACAAGGCAGTAGAGTTTACAGATCGTGAGGGATACCGTAATGTCCTTCAGGCCAAACGGTATGCAGTCACCAATCCTGTTGGGTTGGGTGCGGTTCAAGAAGTGTATAGCTGTATGCGATTTTACAGAGCTAAGAAATCTATTGTGATTACTTCAAGTAAATACACAAGCTCGTGTGAACAGTTAGCCAGTTATAATGGAGTGAAGCTGCTGGATCGCAATGATTTAATTCGAATGATCGAGCTATTCCAAGAACAACAGCATAGCAAAGTAAAAGATATCATCGAAGCTGAGCCTTACTTGAGTCTGGATTCATGGGATGATTATAGGAATAACAGTAAAGTGATTAAAAAGGATCGTAAGACTGAAAAATACGAGAAACAAACTGTGTTGTAACGAAGGAAAACAGGACCGGAACGGATAGGGAGGATACCCCCTTACCAGTCCGTTTTTCACTTTTTTTACACAAAAGACTGTCTAATGGTCGAAGAAAAACTACTTTTGGAAGAGATCCATTTGTAGACGGAGGGCTAAACAAGAAGGGATGTGCATATAGAGTCAAACAAGATGCAGAAGGCAGAAGTTACAAAAACGCTTCTCACATTATTCCTTTGTTACAGATTAAAGATTAAAGAATGAAGATGAAGATTAAAAAATGATGAATTTAAGCCTTTAGACATAGGTAGAAAGGTTAATCCTTCATATAACAATTAGGAATTAAGTTCATTTTCCATAAATCGGAATAGTGTTACTATGTCATAACGAACTCATGACTAGAGGTAACCTATGACAACTATTAAAGTGACACCTGAGCAACTTATGACTGTCTCCAAGCAGTTTGAGTTAGCACAGCAAACGACAACTCAAATGAATAGCAATTTAGTACAACAAATTTCATCTATGGGACAATTGTGGGAAGGACTGACTAAAGAGCACTTTTACTATTCCTTCCAGACCTCTCAGAAGAATATGAATGACTTTATTACCCTGATGGATTCTATTGCTAGGGAGTTACGTCACCATGCAGATAAATTCAGATTAGCAGACCTGATGGAAGCAGGTAATATTGACGCAAGTTGTTTACCGCCCCCACCGAATTCATGTGCTGTTCCTGCTCCAGATACACGAAATGCATTCCAGAAGTCGGTAGATAGCTTAACTGAACTAGGTCAGGATTTTGTAGATGCTAATTCAGTACGTTATGAGAAAAAGTTTGATTCGGTTTGGAGCTTCTTAGATTATATGTCATATAGTATTCCAAAAGGAATGTATCAAGGGTACATGGAACGGGCAGCTAAACAAAATGATTCGTGGAATGACATGCTCAATTTCGGTACATTTGGAATATCGGGTATGATTCAGGGCGCATTTAATCCTACCAATGCGTGGTCAAAGGAACACTGGGCTAATATGATCGGTACAGCAGGATTGTTTGGAGGAGTCAGCTCAGTTATTAAGCCTAAAGTTGGTTTGAAACCATCTATTCAGTATGAGATTCCGAAGAATAATACGAGTTCCAGCTTACGGAATTCAATAGAATCTGAATCTAAAACAGAAGTACAAACAGGTGGGAGAAACGATCTTTCAATTGATGAATATTTTCGTAGAGAAGCTGAAGCAGATGAGATGTATGATCAAATCAGAGCTTCAGATAGTGATGTAAGAGCAATAGCTGAAAATTCTGGAATGAAGGAAAGTAGGATTCAAAGAATCAAAGAACACGTTTTCATAAAAGAACACATAAAATCAAGTGGTTATGGCAGATTTCATTCTGATTACGAAATAGCTCAAGCATGGAATAGATTACAAAAAGGGATACAAACAGAAAAAGATATAGATTTACTTAACCATGAATTGTTTGAATCTAGATTTGAGGGTATATTTAAAACAAACTATGAGACTGCTCATAACGCTGCGGTAAGGTCGGGTCGTCCATGGGAAATAGAGTAGAGGAGATTTTATAATGGGAGCGTTTGTTTTACTTTTTAAAGAACATGAAGATGATACAGTAGTTATTTATAGATATGGTCCAAACGAACACACGATGGGGAAAATTCAATTAAACAAGGATACTAAGCTGTTCTCTGAAATTGAACCTTTATCAGATTCGAATCATTCAAACAAATTTTATTTTGATAGGGCTGCACAGCGGATGGCACGTTGCTTCGTTAAAGAAGGCGGTATATTTCCCGACAAGATGACATTTGAATCATAAATTAGCTTCAGGAATACAAACCAAGCTTGCTCCATGATAATAAAGTGAGAGTAAGCTTTTTTCATTGCAATCTATCTGATTAAAAAGGAAAATTTTCATCCACCCAGAATTAAGAGACGATTTTAGAAGGAGCATACCATGTTAACGCCAAAACAAGAAGAGAGCTTAAGCAAATTTATGAGTAAGATTCTTAGGCATACACCAGAACAGTTTGGTCTTGAGCTGGATCATGAGGGTTATTGTGACATTCAAGACCTGATTCTAGGAATAAGGTCAGTGGATAGATGGTCTAATGTCAATGAGTCGGATATCAAGCAAGTAGTAAGCCATTGTCCAAAACAAAGATATGAGATTGCTAATGGATACATAAGAGCTAATTATGGGCACAGTGCCGGCAAATTAAATTATGAGGAAGCCACTCCACCAACGATTCTCTATCACGGTACAAACACAAAGGTAATCCATAACATTTTCACCGAAGGAATTAAGCCAATGGGCAGAAAGTATGTACATCTGTCTGATTCCGTTGAGTTTGCAATTTTAGCGGGCAAAAGACGTGGAGAACTAGTGATCCTCGAAGTAGACACAGCAAAGGCATTAGCTAATCAAGTGAAGTTTTATAAAGCTAACCATGGGGTTTGGCTTGCTGATCTTGTACCCCCACAGTACTTAAAGAAGTTTGAATAGAGCGTAACCCTAGACCATTAACGATGATCACAGAGACTAGATGGAAAAAATCCGTCTGGTCTTTTTGATATCACCTATTTTGCTGTACATACACTCCCCTCCTAATAATTTGAATGTATCCACGGGTGTCCACACTTACCCGCAAATGCCGCATAAAATATCCCGGATGAACAAAGAGGAGGTGCATGAAATCACCATGATACACATGGAACCTATTCAAGTGGGTGAGCATACATTTATCGGAGTTGAGGTCAAACTGCCAAAAACAACGCTGTTGACGATCTCTAACTCCCGTGGTTACATCATGTGTGGTGCGCTGGATGTCGGATTGCTTAATGAACGGCTGGCCGATCGGAAAATTCTGGCCGCACGAGCTGTGGGGGTAAAGACGCTGAAGGAATTGTTAGAGGCACCGATGGAGTCAGTGACGACGGAAGCCGAGGAACTTGGAATTAAGCCGGGGATGCCAGGTTATGAGGCACTATTGAAACTGGTGTAAGAGAAGTTTACTAATAGTTGTTGAATAAAAACAAAAAATTCAAAAAAACCGGGCGCTGCGGCTCCGGTTTTTTCTATGAGAAGCTTCATTTTTAGCGGGTAGAACCATTTGAATTTTATACGATGTGTATGACCTGCAAGAACGATTAATCTGCAAACAAAGCGGTGAGATTCTCGTTAAAAGGGGCTTGAACGATTCCCTTTTCAGTAATGATGGCGGTAATGTACTCATGAGGTGTAACGTCGAAAGCAGGGTTGTAGACTTTAATGCCTTGCGGGGCAGTCCTTTTGCCAAAGCTCTCGGTCACTTCCTCCGCAGAGCGCTCCTCAATCGGAATATCTGCACCTGTGGCAGTCTGCAAATCAATGGTAGATAACGGGGAAGCAACATAAAAAGGGATACCATGCGCCTTCGCCAGTACAGCCAGGCTGTAGGTGCCGATTTTGTTGGCTACATCCCCATTAGCGGCGACTCGATCCGTACCGACGATGACAGCTTGCACCCATCCTTTGGCCATGACCATGCCTGCCATATTGTCACAGAGCAGGGTGACATCTATACCTGCTTGCTGAAGCTCAAAGGCGGTCAGACGTGCACCCTGCAATACAGGGCGAGTTTCGTCAGCAAATACTTTCAGATGGATGCCGCTCTCCTGTGCAAGGTACATTGGTGCGAGTGCTGTCCCGTATTTAGCTGTTGCCAAGCCGCCTGCATTGCAATGAGTAAGCACGCCCATCCCGTCCTCGAACAGAGGTAAAGCATGGATGCCGATTTGGCGACAGACTTCTTCATCCTCTGCCTGAATGGCCATAGCTTCACACTCCAGCCCTGCATTCCAGTCTTCGATCTGGCCTCCCTCAGCCTCTGTGATGAGTTCGCCGGCTCGCTTCTTCATGCGGTCCAGAGCCCAGAACAGATTCACAGCCGTCGGCCGTGAGGTGGCTAAATGCCCGCATACCGCGTGTACATGCTCCAGCCATCCAGCAGCGTCGGTGCCGCGATAGGAGGTAGCCCCCAGCACAACACCATAGGCTGCGGCCATCCCAATAGCGGGGGCACCTCGTACCTTCATGGCATGGATGCCATCCCACACTTCCTCAGTTGTGAACAAATCCAGCATGACTATCGTTTCAGGCAGTAGACGCTGATCCAGCATGGACAAGTGGTTACCCTTCCACACCAGCGATGACAGAGCCTGTCTGGATACAGCTGATTTTCGGGAGGATGCAGGGAGAGACTCCTTATTTTCACTCATACTCTTGATGCTCCTTTAGTTTGGGTCACTGTCGCTGTCCGAACAATGTCTCCTAGTTCCCGGATCGAATGAAGCTCACGATTGTGTAGAACCAGGGTTTTTCCGATCGATAAAGCCAGACGTTCCGCGGCTTCCTTGATGTCAGGATCGGCAATAGTGTCGATATCCGCCACATGCGACAGACTGATGATCCGGCGGATCACTTTGCAACCTGCAAAACCAATCGTATCTTGCAGCACTTTCTGGAGATACAAATCCTGATACCCGGCTGTACGTGCCAAATGATCGGTGACATGCTCGTCCCACAGTGTACGGAACCTGCTCTCAAACTGCTCCCATACTTGCATGGCAGTCTCCAGGAGCCAGTCACGTCGTTCCTTTAGCTCCTTTTCGCCAGAAGTCCATCCAGGCTGTGCTGCATAGTTCAACAGCAAATTGGCGATAACCGCTCCGATATCAAACCCCATGGGACCGTAGTAGGCAAATTCAGGATCAATGACTTTAGTCGATTCAGTCGTTACAAAAATGCTGCCAGTATGAAGGTCACCATGCAGAAGCGCTTCTGTTCGTGTCATGAACTTTTCTCGCAGTAAAGCCACTTCCAGGTGAAGCGCCTGATTTGAACGGAGTGCCTCTGCTTCGTCTTCGATGTACTCACCGTAGTTGTTATTATCGGAAAAACGATACGGTTCATCCAAAATCAGATCCTCAGTTATTTTACAAAGTTCAGGGTTGATAAAGCGTTTGACCAGTTCCTTTTTATCCTGCTGATTCATGCCCAAATCTGAGGTGAAAAAGAGTGTGCGTGCCAGAAATTCCCCGATATGATTAGCAAAAAGAGGATATGTGTTGCCTTCTATTAGCCCCTTGCGCATGATAGTGTGGGAGCTAAGATCCTCCATTACGGTTAACGCAAGCTCATCGTTATAGCCCAGAACTGCAGGAACTAATTCGGGACAAAGCTGGTGTTCCTGCTGAAGTGCCTCGCGTTCAATACGGGCGCGATCCAGCGACAACGGCCAGGATTCACCCACAATTTTTACATAGGGAAGTGCCTGCTTGGCAATGATACTTTTGTTAGAGTTGGAATCCTTAATATGAAAAACCAGATTTAAGTTGCCATCACCGATTTCTCGGCATTCCAGATGAGCTTCCTGACTAAAAAATCCGGGGATGTTCTTCACAAATTCGATTGCTTCTTCAGTCGTTAAAGGATGATATTTGGACAATGAGGTCACCTCCGTAAATTGTGCATGTAAATGGTTGATCAATATCACAATATTAAACCAAGTATTTTGATAGGATAGAACAAGTATAACGAAAATCACTGAATATTTGTACATTTTTTTTATGATGAATTAGAAGCGAAGGCAACTCTTCTTTTTGTTTCGTCTCTGTATTGAAAGGGTAAATATGAAACAGACGTCCGGCAGGTGATATTCAACTACCCGCTGGCGTCTTACCGTCAACAGTACGGTGATGGATACTTAAAGGCTTCTGAAAGTCAATTTGATAAAAAGGAAGGGATTTATGATGGCTAAAACAACAAGTAACTCGAAAAATACGCAAACCAAATCGGTGGAGGAACTGTTAAACCGTCAAGTCGCTAACCTCAATGTGTTATATGTAAAAATTCATAACTATCACTGGTACGTGAAGGGCTCCAGTTTTTATACACTCCATGTCAAATTCGAAGAATTATACAATGAAATAACATTAAAAATGGACGAGATTGCCGAGCGTCTGCTCGCCTTGAAAGGTTCTCCTTCCGCAACGTTGAAGGAATACCTGGAACTGTCCTCAATTGACGAGGCCACTGGCAATGAAGATGCACTAAAAATGGTACAAACCCTGATTGAGGACTTTGCGACTGTATGTGAGGAGTTTCAAGAAGGGATCGAAATGGCGGAAAGCAATTCCGATCAGCCTACTGCAGATTTGCTGATCGGCTTTAAAGCCGATCTGGAGAAACATATGTGGATGCTTCGCTCTTATTTGGGCTAACTCGTCAAGTTTTGGCTCAATCGCACAAGGTTTAGTTTGACGAATATGAAACCC
The DNA here is from genome assembly GCF_059447605.1 of Paenibacillus sp. N119s. NCBI lineage: Bacteria > Bacillati > Bacillota > Bacilli > Caryophanales > Paenibacillaceae > Paenibacillus > Paenibacillus sp. N119s. Next base: position 27,583 of record NZ_JCAJRU010000017.1, read on the forward strand.
CTACATGTAAAACGCTACTGACGTCATGCTGTCAGTAGCGTTTTTATGGCTAAAAGAGATGATGATATCTCATGGTTTTTTGTACTACACTATAACGATATAATCATTCGCAGGATGTATTTTGTCATTTGTGCGCTTGATAGGATGAACATTTTATGAAGAAAGGTGGATAACGTGCGTCTGTTGGTTGCACCCTTAAAGATATTTATTATAAAATAACTTGAGAATCATTGAGAATCAGTTTAGAATGATTATAAATAAATTTTTAAATATTACATTTGCTTGAAATCAGGGGGCTCCCCTGTTTAAATATACTTTCTGATTTCGACACCACACTACATTTTTTGGAGGGTATTGCGAATATGGCTACAAACTTTAAGATTGAAGGTCTCAAAGCGACCATCGAAGGCAAGGAAATTTTGAAAGGTATTAACCTCGAAATGAAGGGCGGAGAAATCCATGCCATCATGGGTCCTAACGGAACGGGTAAAAGTACACTTGCGTCTGCTTTGATGGGTCATCCTAAGTATGAAGTCACAGATGGCAAAGTAACTTTGGATGGAGAAGACGTACTGGATATGGAAGTGGATGAGCGTGCACGTGCAGGATTGTTCCTGGCGATGCAGTATCCAAGTGAGATTGCAGGGGTAACAAACTCCGACTTTTTGCGTAGTGCAATCAACGCGCGCCGTGAAGAAGGACAAGAGATTTCCCTGATTAAGTTTATCCGTCAAATGGAAGGCAAAATGAAAGAGCTTGAAATGAATCCTGAGTTTGCTCACCGTTACCTGAACGAAGGTTTCTCCGGTGGTGAGAAAAAGCGGAATGAAATTCTGCAAATGATGATGCTTGATCCGAAAATTGTCGTTCTGGACGAAATTGACTCCGGCCTGGACATCGATGCTTTGAGAATCGTAGCTAACGGTGTAAATGCTATGCGTTCTGAAGATCGTGGCTTCCTTGTGATTACTCACTACCAACGTCTGTTGAACTACATCAAACCAGATTTTGTACACGTAATGATGCAAGGGCGTATCGTTAAATCCGGTGGTCCTGAGCTTGCAGAGCGCCTGGAAGCGGACGGTTACGACTGGATCAAGGAAGAACTGGGTATCGTTGATGAAACTGTAGGACAAGAGGCGTAAGCCGGAAGCGAGGAGGAAAACTGATGACAACACAAACAATCCTTCCGGTAGATTCCGAGCAACTGCGTGTTCTGTCCGAACGTAATGGTGAGCCAGCATGGCTGGCTGAAGACAGACAAAAAGCACTTGAGCTTGCAGGCCAACTGGAGCTTCCGGTATTTGAAAAAACAAAAATCGAGCGTTGGAGTTTAAACGATTACGGTCAACATAAACTGAGCGAGGTCATTGCATCGGTAGGGCAGGTTCCTGCAGCTATTGCTGATCTCGTCAAAGAACAGCAGGAGGGCGGTCTGATTATACAGCGCAACTCTGGCGCGGTATACGTGAAGCTGAGCGAGGAACTGGCGGCGCAAGGCGTCATTTTCACAGATTTGCATACGGCGGTTAAAGAGCATGGCGATTTGGTCAAAGCTCATCTGAATACTGTTATTAAAGCAGAAGAAAATTCATTGTCTGCACTGCATGCAGCACTCTGGAACGGTGGAGTATTTGCTTATGTGCCTAAAAATGTAGAATTGAACGTTCCACTTCAAGCTGTGTTCCTCACGGATGATGCGACTGCAACATTTGCGCCGCATGTGCTGCTCATCGCTGAAAACCATAGTTCAGTAACGTACGTAGACAACTATGTATCTGCGGATTTGACGGCACCTGTTCTTCATAACGGTGCGGTAGAAGTGGTTGCAAATGCTGGCGCTAAAGTACGCTATGCCACAGTGCATCAGTTTGGAGAGCAGGTAACGGATATTTCCATTCGTCGTGCCACGCTGGGAAATGACGCTGCAATCGAATGGATTGTAGGCGAAATGAACAACGGCAATACAGCGAGCAATACCATGTCCGTGCTCAAAGGCAATGGCTCCAACTCGGATGCTAAGGTTATTGCTGTAGGTTCCGGTTCACAAAAGCTGAACTATACGACACAAGCACAACATTTTGGTAAAAATTCCGCAAGTCAGATGATTACGCGCGCAGTTATGCGTGAAGAAGCATCTTCCATCATTAACGGAATTACGAAAATTGAAAAAGGCGCTACCAAAGCAGATGGTCAGCAAACGGAGCGTGTTCTGATGCTTAGCCCGCAAGCACGTGGTGACGCTAACCCGATCCTGCTAATTGATGAAGACGATGTAACAGCAGGACACGCAGCTTCGGTTGGTCAGGTGAACCGTGAGCAAGTGTATTACTTGATGTCCCGCGGAATTAGCCGGGCAGAAGCTGAACGGTTGATTATTTATGGCTTCCTGGCACCTGTCGTATCTGAAATTCCGCTTGAAGGACTTCAACATCAGCTGCAAAGCCTTGTTGAAAGGAAGTTAGGCCAATGAACACTGCATTGATCCGTGAACAATTCCCGATTTTACATCAGGAGATTAACGGTCATCCGCTGGTTTATTTGGATAATGCGGCCACTTCGCAAAAGCCGCTGGCGGTCATCGAGGCAATCAAGCACTACTATGAATTAGATAATTCGAATGTGCACCGTGGTGTGCATACCTTGGGTAGTCGAGCTACGGATGCTTATGAAGGTGCGAGGGAGAAGGTAGCCCGCTTTCTGAATGCCAAGCGCAGTCAGGAAATCATTTTTACACGTGGTACAACAACGGCGCTGAATCTGGTGGCTTCTTCGTACGGGAGAGCTAACTGTAAGGAGGGTGATGAAATTGTCATCACTCAGATGGAACATCACAGTAACCTGATTCCGTGGCAACAGGTAGCCAAAGCCACTGGTGCGACTTTGAAATATATTCCGCTTCAAGAGGACGGTAGTGTTGATCTTGCGGACGTGGAGACAACCGTCACAGAAAACACAAAAATTGTAGCGATTGCGCATGTCTCCAATGTACTTGGTGTTGTAAATCCGGTCAAAGAAATTGCTGCTATTGCACATCGCAAAGGGGCAGTCATCGTTGTCGACGGTGCGCAAAGCACGCCACATATGAAAGTAGATGTGCAAGATATAGATGCTGATTTTTATGCTTTCTCTGGTCACAAAATGTGTGCTCCTACAGGAATTGGTGCACTCTACGGCAAGAAGGCGCTTCTGGAAAATATGGAGCCCATTGAGTTTGGCGGTGAAATGATCGACGATGTGGGATTGTATGAATCCACATGGAAGGAACTACCTTGGAAATTCGAAGGTGGTACCCCGATTATTGCTGGAGCTGTCGGCCTGGGTGCGGCTATTGATTTTCTGGAAAGTATCGGACTGGACGCCATTGCACAGCATGAGAGCCGTCTATCCAACTATGCCCTCAAACGCCTTCGGGAAGTAGAGGGTTTGACGATTTACGGACCTGCTGAACGTCATGTTGGGCTCGTAACATTCAACCTGGATGACGTGCATCCGCATGATGTAGCTACCGTATTGGATAGCCAAGGGGTGGCCATACGTGCGGGCCATCATTGCTGCCAGCCACTGATGCGCTGGTTGAAAGCCAGTGCAACTGCACGTGCCAGCTTTTACCTCTATAACACAGAAGAAGATATCGACGCTCTGGTCAGCGCCTTAATCCAAACAAAGGAGTATTTTGGCGATGCAACTTGATGACTTGTACCGACGCGTGATTATGGATCATTATAAAAATCCGCGTAATCGCGGACGTTTTGAGGACGATGCTGTTACGGTGGATTTGAACAATCCTACGTGTGGTGACCGGATATCCCTTCAACTCAAAACGAAAGACGGCATAGTCGAGGATGCCCGTTTTACTGGCGAAGGCTGCTCGATTAGTATGTCCTCGGCTTCGATGATGACAGAAGCGGTCAAAGGTAAAACGATTGATCAGGCCTTGGATATGGCGAGTCGTTTCTCTTCTTTAATGAAGGGCGAAGCTGTCGAATTTGAAGATTATGAAGAATTGGAAGCTTTGTCAGGCGTTAACAAGTTTCCGGCCCGCATTAAATGTGCGACCTTGGCTTGGAATGCGCTGCGAAAAGGAATTGACGAAGATAAATAATTTAAATAGGACAGAGGAGGTTTGAGAAACATGGCCAAGAAAGCACCGGAAATGGAAGAGTATAAGTATGGCTTTCGTGACGAGCACAAGTCCATTTTCCAAACAGGTAAGGGTCTCACTCCGGAAATTGTAAAAGAAATCTCCAAAATTAAGGGTGAACCGGATTGGATGTTGGAGTTCCGTCTGAAAGCATTGAAGCAATTTGAAAAAATGCCAATGCCAAAATGGGGCGGAGACATGGATGAACTGGATTTCGATGATATCCAGTACTATGTAAGACCTTCCGAAAAACAAGGGAAAACGTGGGAAGAGGTTCCTACAGAAATAAAGGAAACCTTTGATAAGCTGGGAATTCCTGAAGCGGAGCAAAAGTTTTTGGCTGGTGTATCCGCACAGTATGAATCCGAGGTTGTCTACCACAGCATGCAAAAAGATCTGGAAGAGCAGGGTGTCATTTTCATGGATACCGATACGGCGTTGCGTGAGCATCCTGAGATTCTGAAAGAGTACTTTGCAACAGTTGTACCTCCTGCGGACAATAAGTTTGCAGCACTGAACAGTGCGGTATGGTCAGGCGGTAGTTTTATCTACGTGCCTAAAGGTGTAAAATGTGAAATTCCATTGCAGGCTTACTTCCGTATCAACTCGGAAAATATGGGTCAATTTGAGCGTACGCTCATTATTGCTGACGAAGATAGCTTTGTGCATTATGTAGAAGGCTGTACAGCTCCAATTTACAGCACGAACTCGTTGCATAGTGCCGTGGTGGAAATCATTTGTAAGAAGAACGCACGCGTTCGTTATACAACGATCCAGAACTGGGCGCCTAACATCTACAACCTGGTAACCAAACGTGCGGTAGCTGAAGAAAATGCAACGATGGAATGGGTCGATGGAAACATCGGTTCCAAGCTGACAATGAAATATCCTGCCGTTGTATTGAAAGGCCGTGGCGCGAAAGGGATGGTCTTGTCCATCGCGGTTGCAGGCAAAGGCCAGCACCAGGATGCCGGTGCGAAAATGATCCACTTGGCACCAGATACTACATCGACCATTGTATCCAAATCGATCAGTAAGCACGGTGGTAAAGTAACATACCGCGGATTAGCTTCCTTTGGCCGTCAGGCTCAAGGTGCAAAATCGAATATTAAGTGCGATACGTTGATTTTGGATAATCAATCAACTTCGGATACTATCCCTTATAATGAGATCATGAATGACGATATCACGCTTGAGCACGAAGCAACGGTGTCCAAAGTATCGGAAGATCAGCTGTTCTATCTGATGAGCCGTGGTCTGACCGAAGCAGAGGCTACACAGATGATCGTTATGGGCTTTATCGAGCCGTTCACCAAAGAACTGCCGATGGAATATGCGGTAGAAATGAACCGTTTGATCAAGTTCGAAATGGAAGGTTCTATCGGTTAAAATGCGGTAAGCCTTGGTGAGACAAGGTACTAGCGGTAATTAAGCTGTTAAACCGGGGACGTGCCGATTTTGTGCCGACTCGGATTTCCTTTTAGTATAGGAGGCGAACTTTTTAAGTTCGTCTTCTTTTATTTTTATAAAAGGGAATTAGTATTAGACTGCCTTCAATAATAGAAACAACCCTATGCCTTAATACGTCTACTGAATCGGAACGCAAATTTCGCAATAATGATTATTAATAAGTTCAACTGTATATCGCTCCAAGATAGGTCTGGTTTCATCTAAGCTGAACCTTTTAATTTCCAACTCCAGGAATATTTCAGTCCAAGCTTTATGAACAGCTTCTGCTGTATGATTTATTTTAAAAACAGCGTATCTTCCTCCACTAATGTTGCTCAAGTTTACTTCATCAGTATTAACACAGTAATCATCAGGAAGAACCAAACATGCATCATAGCGACAATTTTCCGGCTTCACAAATGCAGGATTATCTTGGGCAATACCAAGAATAATAGATGTCTTATTAAATAAATTATTCGATTTAACCCAACATTTAAATTTCTCCATTAGTTGTGAATTTGCAATTCCATAAGGACCAATCTGTCTCATGTATGCAATTCTACAAGAGGGTATTTTTCAATTTTAGCCTTCATATTTTCTTCGCTTTCTTTTTAAAGTACATCGATGTCTGAAACCATCATATAATGCTTTAAAATTAGAAACAAATCAATTTTTAAAAATAGTCAATGAATAAATTTAGATTTCAGCCTGTTAGTTGAGAAAACGGCAGCCACTTTAATCGGCTACCGTCTGTTCATGTTTATTGAGTTATTGTTCACGTTAGCTCTATATAAATTCATAATAATAGTCCGTTGGATATTGTATAGGGAGTTTTAAGCGTATAATCCAAACATTAAGCTTCACAGTCGTAACGAACGTGCTAACTTCTTCTACTAATAAGGCTAATTCTTTTATAACTTCATTTTCTCCAGGTTCAATAACATCATCGGTAAAAACATAAAGGATTGACGCACTAAAAGGAATAGGTATATTTATTGCCTTAAATAAATAAGAATATTATAGACACTATGTGCAATCGTTGGAGCCCATATCGAAGAAGTCTTTTTATATATATATCCAAGAATGTATCCTACGAGAAATATGGTCACATAGTTAAGAAGTGAATATCCTGAAATAATACCTATTGGAAAGTGTATCCCCATAAAAAGTATGGCTTGTATAAAGTTGTATCCTTTTACCCGATGGTCTCTTAGTTTATTCATAACGAATCCCCGGAATACTACTTCCTCAGAAAATGCAGTTAACGGTGTAATAATCCATCTGATTCCTATGTCCAATCTAAAACCATTAAAGATAGTAACCTCGATTGCTACCAATAATAATCCAATAATTCCGCCAGTAAATACTCCCTTGATGATATTTTGTTTTAATTTTATGTAGTCAATGATTTGTTGCAACTTTACTCGATCGATATATACGAAATAAATGACCACCAGCCCAATCCAAAAAATCATTTTTACCAAGAAGGATATCAAATAAAGCTCCAAATTAGTTATTTTTGGATGTAATGTTAGCTCCTTAATTGTCCAGCCTATATAAAAAAACAATATAAAGAGAATAAGTTTACTTTTAGCCATTTTTTTGTTGCCCTCAATAAATTTCAGCTAATAGTTTAATATTACCATAAAATGTTCGGAAACTCTAATATTTGTGGTGATTTTGGATTGGAGTATCGGAGTATCGGAGTATCCCAAGTAGAGTTAAGGTCTGCAATTGAGAAGGCATATCTAGAGTATAAGGCCAAAACAAAAGCAGTACTGGCTACTGAAGCACAGCCAAACAAGGATGCAGCACAGGCAGCAGCTAAGGAAGCTGTATCTGGTCTGGCTGCAAAGCTTAATGATTTCTTGGCGCAGGCTACGGCAGAGGTATCATCCGGCTAAAGTTAATAAGTAAACACTAAGCAGATAAAGAAAGCCGGAAAGATAGCATAAGCTTGCTTCTTTCCGGCTTTTTGGCATATCGCTCATCAGAACAATTACTTGTTCAGCAGCATGAAGTTATTGATAAAACCCTCTTTCTGTATGAAGATAGGGGTTTGGGTTTTCGAAGTGAAGTCATAATAGTACACGCCACGTCCTTCGTCCTCATTTTTCTCAGAGGCGCTTCCCAAATAATAAACTCCCTTGCCGTCGGGGGACATATAGACAAATTGGCGGGAAAAAATAGGTAATTTTATTTTGGTGCGTTTACCTGTTGTAATATCAACCAGACTATACTCAGTAGTGCCGAAACTAGTTAACCGGCTAGTTACGAGAAGCAGTTTATCATTACTGCTGGACATTGAAGATATTTTCTCTTTTTTCAGTGTAATGATAGGACGCTCTCGCTTGGTGCTGCTATTGATTTCTGTAACCTTGTAGTCCGGGGGAACCATAATGGCTTGTGTACGGTTTGAGATGGCTCTTTGTTTATCTCGTTCCTTCTCTGAATAATGTGCACTGTAAATTGCTTTTTTTGCTGGATTATAGGTTATAGACCAAGTGCTTTCCTCCTGATTTTCATCATGCATAATTTGCATGGTACGCGTTGATTTATTGTAGAACATAGTTTTAAGTGTCCGCTCTCCTTTTTTGACCGCAACCAGAACGAGGGGGCCATCTGGAATAGTTGGTACGATACGATTGATGGCAAACAAATTATCGGTAAGCTGTTCGATTTTTTTGGTATTCAAGTCATACGAAAATAATTGGTCTCCCTTATCACCAACATCAGCAGAGTAATAAATTTTGTGATCAGGCAAGGACACCACAGAAAGCGGGTATTGAGAGGTATAAGAAACATCGGCCAGCTTGGTTAATTTTTTACTGTTTAAGTCATACGTCATGACCCGCATAACCATACCTTTATCTGTATTTTTCCCATTCACATATTCTGTATAAGTCATGGATAGATATTGGCCCTGCTCGCTTGGGGCTGCCTTTTCGCCTGATTGGATTTGTTTGGGTGTGGCAGATTCTGTTGATGGGGTAGAAGAGGTAGAGCAGGCTGACAATAAAGCTGGCACGAGTAGAGAAAGTATAAAGCATCTGTAGCGGAGTGTTCTCAAAACTATGCATCCTTTCTGAAAAAAGTTATGAATCAAACTTAACATGATACAAAAAGGGAAAAGGATAGGACACGAGATCCCATCCTTTTTTGGTATAAAGGTATTAAAAAGAATAAGAATATATTCCAGAAAATGAGGTGTACGAATGCCATGTTAAACCTAGATCCTCTATACCTGTTTTCCAAATATCAATGATTGCATCTGGAAGAGACCCGTTATCAGCTTTATTAAAAGTAGCTACGGCATCGTTATCAGTATTTCTCACCCTAATGTCTGTCCCAAAATCAGGATTATCAATAGCCCCTTTTGTTGCGCAGTCACCTCTTCGGAGTCTATTGCCATTTTCCCCATACGTGTCCGTGAAGTTGGTTCCTCTCCCTGTGCCTAGAACAGAGCCATGCTTGTCTCCACTAATAGAAATTACATTATTAGATGCTCCGTATCTGTAATCCCCAGCTGGGTTTCGTGTTCCGCGTGGCAATGCATTAAGTCCATAAACATCCGAAGACATTCTATTTTCTTTTGGCAGGATCATGTCCTTGATAAGACCTTCACCATCATAAGTTACTTTTAGTCCAGGTTGTGGGGCAGGGTTTTCAAAATGGTATACGGGCCGGGGTGTCTTGTCTTTTTCTCACAAATGGGGGTCAGTCCCGAAAGCTCTTGTTAAACGATGAGTAGGAAATCATAAATCAATGTGATTTACTTCGTCTTTTCAAAAAATTTACAAAAAGCATAACAAGCAGTATACAGAAAAATACTGCAAAAGCAATCACGATCCACCACTGAGGGTCAATTATATACAACACGATTCCAATAAGAAGAACTATTGTTGTTATTGCAATTCTCACTTTCAACATTGTGCTTTTACTTATCCGAGGCTTCAATTTTCGTATTGTAATTTGAATTATTATAGCAAGTACAATGAAAAATATTGAAGTGAATGAATTATAGATAATACCAGCTCCATTTAGTCATTATGCCTATCACATGCTCCAGCGGGGACTGTTAAAGATGGGAATTAAGAGTTGCTTGTGATGGAGTATCCTGTCTACATCAAGTTTATCGTAATTCCCTTTCCCCTATCTTGGATTTTAAGGGATTGTGCAAGAAGTCCTACTTCTGTCCCTGCACCATTACTGAGCACCATCAACACCCGATCAAACAACTGTTATTACGGAATGGACTAGAGCGTGTCTTCAAACCTAATTTAACCATAGCAAAATAGAAGCCAGCGTTAAAAAGGCTCCAAACGTGCAGGATAACTTATCATATCGTGTAGCCAGCCTGCGATAGTGCTTCAATTTGTTAAACAAGCA
>NZ_JCAJRU010000018.1:0-35258 GCF_059447605.1 Paenibacillus sp. N119s
TCCCTCTTCACTTCTTCTAACAGTGTTTTATAATGTATGTAATCTGAAGCTTTTTATATTTGTGATTGTATTCACATTCTTACATATGAAAACTTCACTTATTTGGGAAATAACTCTCACAGTTAACTTGCATAGTTGTCATCGCCCGGCTTCAGAATATCCCCATTATATAGAATTAATTTAAATGAAATAGAATCAAAAATGTGAACATCGTGTCAAAGTTGTGTCATAACGATGTCTTTTCTATGAAAACTACCTAAATCCCATAGTGAATGTGACTTTTTCTATTGATCCGCCCTTTTTCATCATATAAAAAAGTCTCTCTTACAGATATCGGAGAACATGCCTCCGGCCACTGCAAGAGAGACTTTATAATCTTAAATCTAGTAAAATAATCAACAGCCATCGGTTCCTCCGTTCTTTTGAACCTGATTACGGTAGGAGGACGGTGACATGCCAACATACTTTTTAAATTTACTATGAAAATAATCTGCATTTGCATATCCCACGCGTCCCGCCACTTGGTGTACCTTAATCCCCTTTGCAAGCAATTCCCTTGCTCGCTCAATCCTCACCTTATCCAGGTAGGCATTAAAGGCTTCGCCTGTATGACTTTTGAACAATTTGCCCAAATATCCACTATTGTAATTGAACATATCTGCCAGTAACTCCAGTCGCAAATTTTCATCATAATGACCATGTATAAAGTTAATCATTTGCTTCATGATGATCTCCTTGCCACCTGTGTCAGTCTGACCAATCCACTGCAATACATGTTCAAGCGAGTGATCCACCAGCTCCGCCAATGTTGAATAAGCATATACGTTGGTAATCAAGCTGGAATGGTCCTCCAGCACGGTTCGGCTATGCTCCTGTCCAGCTGCATATTTATTGAGTGCCAGTGTGAACGTCTGGGCGAATGCCGCCTTGATTGCAGATTCGGTACGATAAATCCGGGGAAATTGGACTTCCATTTCCTTAATGACACGGGTCGCGGCTTTACCGTTAGCCATATCCAGCGCATAGTACAGCTTTTCTGCATAACGTATGGGAGCATCCGAGGCTCGATCCGACGCTTCATCCATTTCAGCATGGACTGTCTCCCATTCATGCAGGTCACCGGGGAGTATGATTCTATCTGCCCGAAACAAAAACGCACGCTCCAACAATCGTAACGCCTGCTCAAAAGATCTGGGAATCTCGCCAAGGATGTCTACCGGAGCACCCGCAGCTCCATAAATTTCAGTTACCCACGGTTTTAGCTCCTGTCGCCATACAGCCAGCAGCTGAACAGCATCTTCCTCTGTTTTTAACATGGTGGGGAGCAGCAGGCCCGTATATATTCCAGCCTCAAACACAATACCTCTACCCTGTTCATGACACAATTCCGCTAGCCGCTGCTTGGCTGCGAGCTGTCGGGCTTGCCGATCCCAGTCAGGTATACGCATATCCAGCAGAACCACCTGATAGCTGCTCCAGTCCAATGCGGGTAACGCTGGCTGTTGTCCGTATTTTCCACCTCCGCTTTGGTGTTCAGCTTGCCCGGATGCACTTTGGCTGGGTTCTACCGTATCACGAGCGTGTTCTCCATGAACCGGAAACAACAGTGCTTCGATCCAATCGCGCTCATACGAAGACGGACTCCCCCACTTTCCATCTCCCTTTTCATTCTCAATGTTTTGCCGTACCCGTTTCAGCTCTAACGTCATGTCTTCCTCATCCACGGGCTTCAATAGATAACCATCCACCCCGAATCCCATGGCTTGCCTTGCATAATCAAAGTCTGCATATCCGCTCAAAATCAGGAAGTGAAACGGCTCCCCGTTCATTTGACGTATGTTTTGTATCACCTCCAGTCCGCTCATCCCAGGCATACGAATATCTACAATGACCAGTTCCGGTCGATGTTCTCCGAACTTCTCCAGCGCCTCGCGCCCGTTCCCTGCCGTATCGACAATGTGAAAGCCACAATCCCCCCAGTCAATAATGGAAGACAATCCTTCACGAATCGCAGGCTCATCATCTACAATCATCGCTTTATACATTCGATGCTTCCTCCCTTGGTATGGAAAAGTATACGGATGTTCCTACTTGTAATGCGCTTTCAATATGCAGACCATAACGTTCGCCATACATCAATGTCAGACGTTGATGTACATTACGCAGACCGATACTGCTCCCTTCCGGCTCCTCCGTACCTGTAATCCGAGCCAATAGACGGGTCAGTTGCTCGGCTTCCATGCCAATTCCATTATCAGCAACTTTAATTTGCAGCTCTCTTCGTTCTATCGTGATATCTACCTTCACGGTAACGGGCTCTTCCTTATTTTCCAGGCCATGAATGACTGCATTTTCCACCAGCGGTTGTATAATTAAGGGAGGAATCGACATGTCCTTCGCGCTTTCCTCCAAATTCACTTCATAGATCAAACGATTTCCAAACCTGAACTGCTGAATCTGCAAATAGGATCGCACCATATCCAGCTCCTGTAATACGGTTGTTTTACCACTACCAATTTCCAGATTCCTGCGCATCAGTCTGCCCAGCAAACGGACCGTCGTTGCAATCTCCGCTTCTCCATTCAGATGTGCTTTCATTCGGATAGATTCTAACGCATTAAACAGAAAGTGCGGATTAATTTGGCTTGCCATCATTTTTAGCTTGATATCCTTTTGCGCCAATTCAAGCTTGTTGTTGTGCTCACTCGTCTCATAGACCTGGGCCATAAGCTGGCGGATACTACTCACCATGTAGTTGAAACGGCGGGATAAATCACCGATCTCATCCTTTCCCTCCACACTTGATACCACATGAAAATCACCCGCAGCTACCTTACCCAGCTCATAGCTCAGCCGCTGAAGCCGTTTGGTAATAAGCCAGGAAATGATGGTAATGAGAATCAACGCCATGATCAGTACCGCTAGAACACATAATGCACCGATCAGGCTGACCCGGTTCGCCCCCTGCACGATATGTTCTGTCGAAAACACCGAAATAATTGTAAATCCGCTTACACTTGAAGTTGGCAGCAGCTCATCCACAATAATATTTGAGGGCGTCCCGTTGACTTTTGCTTCATATATACCCTTACCTGCACGCTGGACATCAAAGCCTAAATGTAAATCGGTCAACGTCTGACCTACCGACTGCGGATGGGTAGCTGCGACTACTATCCCGTTATGATCTGCAATCAATGTTTCAAAGGGCTCCTTGCTCAGCATATAATTCAACTCGGTCTGACTCAGCGCAATCATCAGGACTCCCTTGGAATTGTATTCGGGAAATGGAATTTGTCGTACCAGACTGAGGCGATTGACCGGGTTATCCTCCTTATCCTGAATGTAAAACCAGTTAATCGCCGTACCCTTCAAAGCCGCCTGGAACCACGGCTGCCGCTCAATGTTGGAGTCTACAGGAATAAACTCCAGATTATTAACTATGGTCGGATTGTACGAATAGAACCGAATGGTAGCAACCTCTCTATATTGCTGGGTGTATTCATTAAAATCCTTGTATTGATGGTACGCATTCATAAGCTCCACCATGCCGGAATAACGATGGTTTGCTATTTCCCTCAGCCTTTTATCGAACATGAGCCCATTTGAAATATCCGTTGGTACCCGCAATAAATTTGCCGTCTGACTCTTAATTTTCTCCACATTATTTACCGTCTGGGCAATCGCACTGTCCAGTGCCTGCGCTCGCAAATAAAAAGTAACGCAGCCGCCAACCACCAGCACGGGAATCATGACAATCAGTACGTAGGAGAAAAGCAGCTTATTCCGCATACGCATATTATTCATCAGATGCCGTACTCCACGATACATGCCATCCCTCCCACAAGATAAGCGCTTACATTTTATTCGTTCTCAATAGCCTTTATCACGGCTTACATGTTTTCAATTTTAAAGCTTCACCACATTTAGTTCCATGTTTTCTTGCAAAATAAAAAGGTGGTGAACGGAGTCACCACACTTTACAGACACGAACGATTAACGTACACAAGGTTCGATATGCACTCCCTGTGGCAGCTTATGCGGATCTTCCGGGTTGATACGGTCATAGAACATAATCCCATCCAGATGGTCCATTTCATGCTGTACTACAATCGCTGCATAGCCCTTAAACGTTAACAGTTCCTGAGTTCCGTCCGGTAAAATGGCCTTGATGCGAATCTTCTCGTACCGAGGGACATAACCGGGAATGTACCGATCTACAGACAGGCATCCTTCGCCCTGCTCCAAATAAATCATGGATGTAGAGTGGCTGACCAGCTTTGGATTAAACAGAGCATATTCTACCGTCTGGTCTCCATCTTCATAGTAGATAGCACACATTCTTTTATTTAACCCAACCTGGTTGGCAGATAGCCCTACGCCCGGGCGCAAATCATAGCGGGTGGCCAGCTCTTCATTTTGGCTATTTTTCAGATAATCCAACATCCACTGCATCTGTTGAAGATCCTCTTCAGACAGCGGCAGACATACCGGATCAACCTTTGTGCGCAAAATCGGCTCCCCTTCACGCACAATATCCTTCGTGAGAAGCATGTCTATCGATTGATTGCTCATTCGTCAGCCTCGATTCATTTAAATAAATATACGATCATGTGATGTACAGCAAAAACCGGAGAATTCCCCGCTTTTCTGCAAGTTTTATCCCATAAATTATATCTATTCATGAAATGAATTGTCAAAATAGAGCGATAATATCCTCTCTTATATATTAAGTCATTAAATATTCATTGGCTTAATTGTTTATCTAATTAATTCATATGAATGCTTTATGTAGCAGTGAACCAAAAACCTCCTAAACCAATGAAGTGTTCAGGAGGTCGTTAGATAGCTTTTCTTACGATTAAGACGGCTGCTCTAGTACATCAGGGGTTTCACTGAACAGCTTCGCCTTCGGATTCGGCTGTGTCCAGGTATTATAATATTGCGAATTCTTGCCGTAAGAGTTATCGATGACAACATGCGGCATATCAAGCAGACAAGCCAGAATGTGACCATGCAGCCGTGAAGTGCGAACCTCGCGGTAAGAACTGAACAGTGTAACCGCCTTGTTCATAAGATGGTCAGTGTACTTGTACCAGAATGTACGCGTAGGCAAAGGGCCACCGATTTTTTTATTCAGACGGTAAAACTTTTGGAAATAGACGATCCCCTTCACTTCCAGCGGAGTGAATAAAGTATCCCAGTCCAGACGGTGAGAGACATCTGCCTCGTCATCGAATTTCTTTTGTTCCCCTACCGTTTCAATATCCGTACGCAGGAAGTACAATACGTCCTTCACGGTTTCTGTTGTCGGTTTCAACGGCCAGAGCTGGTGCGCCATATCAGGACATAATGTGATGCTGCACTGGTTCAGTTTATCTTTAGCCCACTGATAAGAGCGTGTATCCCGCACAAACATATGTAGATCCGGGTGCGCATTAAACAAGGCCGCCACCTCATTAGCCTTCTGTTCAGACTGGAAGTGGATTGTCTGCGGCATGATTACAATTCGGTGGTTAGGAAAATCACGAACAATGCGTTCCCGCAAATTTTGGTGATTTGCATATAAATCACCGAAGTTGCCCCCGCCGTGACACACGATAATCCAGTCGCTTGGAATATGAAGCTGATCGGGTATATCCATGGCGCTATAACGGGCACGGACACGAATACCATTATCCTTGAAGAACGCTTCGGTGCCTTTCATGATCAGTACGTCCCCACCGTTATTATAGACGGGATAATCGACATAAATAATGTTCGAACCTTGAGGGACTACGTCGAGAATGACGCTCAGCTTATTTTTCAGTTTAGCCATGGGATGCGAATTCGGCATCTTTCAGTTCTCCCTTCCTGCGCTTCTTTTGTATAATCTGCAAGACAAATGTAATATCACTTTTATCAAAAATGATCCGAGATAACGGAACATTGAAAAACATCGGGAACGAGAACAGCGAGAACGCCAACCGTACACAAGCACCTACAAGCAAAGCAATAGCAATGCCGTCCAGACCGAAGATCGGTGTACAAATGAAAAACAGACCCACGGTGATTGCATAGGCTACAATTTGCCGGAACAGTACCAATCCCGGACGACCAAGTGCGTTAAAGGCTGAAGCCAGAATCCAGGAGCCGCCACCAATAATACATTCGAGCGACAGCAGGTAGAACGTTAGCGATGCTTCCAGAAAAGCGGGACCATACAGCAAACCCAGCATGTATCGGCCAATGAAAAGAGCCGGTACAATGACGATTAGCATCGCGCCCATGGAGATGCGAAAAGCACGCCCCACCGTTTCGACAATCTTGCTGTGCTCCATTCCCGTTACCTTGGGAAAGGTAACATTAGTGACGGCATTTTGCACCACATTGAACACTCGGGACAAGGCATAGACAACGGAGTATAGACCGAACGCTTTGGGTGACAACAGCGCCACAATGACGATTTTGTCCGTCTGAGTGGACAGCGTCCCCATCAACTCCATCCCATACACCCGCGCTCCATAGCTATAATAGGGGCGCAGCACTTGGCGGCTGGTCAACGGACGAAATGTGCGCAAATTCATATGCTTGCGCAAACGGAGGAACGCCCACACGAGCGCAAGGAAACTCGCGGCAAAATTCACTATTCCCGCCAGCTGCACATTGAGTAAGCCCATCAGCCACAGGGTCACTAGACCAATAAAATTCAGTAATGGATAGTAAAACAGCAGGCCGTTATATACGCTAAACCGATCCAATCCTTGCGACAATGCCGTCGTGAGTGCTGTCAGCACGGCTAGCGGTACTGCTGCCGCACAATAAATCTGCGATAGTTGGATGATGTCTGCACCATAGCCATTCAGCCACAACGGCATGCATATCCAGGCCACCGCTCCCGCCAGCAAACTGGCAGGCAACTGAATCCAGAGCGACAACGCCAGCAGTTCTTCCGTCGTGCCTGTTTTTTTCTTAAGGTTATAAATTAACGAGGTTGGCAAACCGAAGCTCAATACACTGCCGATCAGTGTAGGCCAGAACAGAACAGCCGCCAGTTCACCTTTCCCCTCTACTCCGAGCATACGTGCGGTCAGGATGGAAGTCAGGGTCGTGACGATTAGCACAAAGAAATTGTTAAAGCTCGTGCGCATGATCGTTTTGGCGAGACTGTCACCCGTGAATACTTTCCTTGCTGCTGTCCATGTGCTCATGTTACGTCCAACTCCTGTTCCTTATTAAGCCTCTCGTCTCTATGCTCACATCGCGTCTTTTGACGCACCTCCATCAGCCTACCGTTTTTTTGGAATTACGTTCAGGCAGCTGTCCTCCGCCAACAGGCTCCTTCGCACTTGAGAAGATCTCTTTCAGTGCTCTTCTATAGCCTTGAATGGCTTTATGATTTTTTTTGGGCTTTTCCCTCAAAATCTGATACATCGTCGTCCAATATAAGGCTGCATAACCGATCGGCCCGGCCCCCTCGTCGCGAAGTAGATGAATATGATTCATCACGCGCATATAAGTCACCTGCTCCATATTGTCGCGCGAGGACGGCGATTCGTGATGAAGCAGCGTAAGAGCTGGATTTATATACAATGGACCGCTTTTCATGGCGATACGGGAAAGTAGTAGATCCTCGCCGACGCTATAGCTTTGCAACCAGGGTACCGGCTCCAGACTTAAAATTGCTTCACGACGGAATGACATATTACAGCCATGAAAAAACTGGGTCTTAAACGTCTTCTTGGCCTTATGCCAGTTGTACATTGAGCCGGACTGACCACTGAGGGACAATCTCCCTTTGGACAAGGATTGCTGGAATGAGAGCAAGCAGCGAATAGTACCCATGAAGCTGTTGCTCATTCCCTGTGCTATACCGCCGACACCAGCCGCCTGCGGATATGCTTCATAGGTGCGCATTAACTCATTCAAGTAGTTGCTCGGCAGCTCCACATCATCGTCAAGGAACAAAATGATGTCACTTTGTGCAAGCTCCACCGTTTTTACACGTGATAGCCATAATCCAGGCTGCTCCTTACGGTGATATCGGTAGGCAATTCCTGCTCTGCCCAACTGACGTTCATAACGTTCCAGCACATGCTTTGGCAAATCTCCGTCATCAATAATCCACAGCTCGGTTTCACATGCTTCCGGTGCTCCCCCCATGGCAATGGAATTAATGCATCGGGTCAGATCGTCAACCCGATTGCGGGTGCACAGAGCAATGGACAAGCTTAACATCATACTCCCCCTTTATCCTGTCAATGTGTATAAAGCGGATTACTGAACCGCCGGGCCTAAATATTCGTTATATTTTTGCTTTCGCGGGTTCAGAATGAACAACACCCCCTGCTTGTATCCATCTGCTGCGTTAAAATTACGGCGCAGCGTTTCTTTGAGCATCAAGTAGGTTAAGGTCCATAAAAGAGCTCCATACTGGATAAATCCCGCCTTTTTCAGGGCAAGAAAATAATAGTGGTTAATCGCTGTTGCCTTGGCTACTCTGCCCGCCTTATCGCGCGAGCTTGGAGACTCGTGATGGATGATTTTTAAGTCGGGATTGATCACGAGTTTGCCGTAACGACTCGCTAACTGGCACATATACAAGTCGTCAGCCACGGCATAGCTGGTCATCCACGGATAGGGCTTCATGTCCCGAAGCGCATCCCTCCGAAATGACATATTGCAGCCATGGAAAAATTCAGTGTCAAAAGTCTCGGTTGCTTCACCCCAACGCAGCAACGACCCCGCCAGACTACTGGGCGAGAGCTTGCCGAGGGAAGAAGACATCTGAAAAGTCAAAACGCCCAGCAGCTTTCCTGCCCGGCTCGAATGTAGTCCCTTTGCAATCCCTCCAACACCTACAATCGTTTCATCCTGTTCGTAGGTATCGAGCAAGCGCCGGATATAGAGTTTATCGTCCAGTTCAGCATCATCGTCAAAATACAGCACTATATCATATCTCACAAGAGACAAGGCCTCATAGCGGGATAACCAAACGCCGGGACGACTTTTTTTATAATATTTCAGAACGCCTTGAGGCAATCCGGATACCAAGTGACGGTACTGTTCAATCTGTTGGTCGGAAATATCGCCGTCATCAACAATCAGCAGTTCTACAGCCGTATGCTCCAATTGCTGCTGTACAGCAATAGATTGTATACAGCGTGTCAGGTCTTCGATCCGGTTGCGGGTACAAATGATGATGGAGACATCGGACATGCCATTACCTCCTGTATGTGTATCCAGGTGCTTTGGAAGAGATATTCAAAGTTTTTCCAATTGCTGGATTATATATGTTTATTGTATCTTTGACAGCGTTTGAGTGTATATACCTCTTTTGTATACTTTTTCAGTCTCCAAAAGGGTAGACAATCCTTAAAAAAGAGCAAAAAAATAGGATCGGCTTCTTGCGCCAATCCTGATCTACTCTTGAAAATCCAAAAACAAAGTCGCGTTCACATACCGACGTGCCATGGACAAAAAATAACTATTTTGTACCGATACCGCTGCCACCAGTAATGTATTACGCACTGCTTCACACTGGTTAGGGGTCAAATGCTGTAAACGACGGGTATATTGATCTGCGGCCTGAATCAGCAGCTCTTCTGTCGCAGCTTCCTGACGCTGCTGTCCTGTAGCAGAATTTCCGTTGTCTTTTGCATACCCTGTTCCTGCTACATCAAGCAGCTGGTCTCCGTTCGCATCCAGTTCTTCAAATAAAGTTGAATATGCAGCGTACAGATCGACCGGCTGAATCAGATCATCCGTATCATCTTCGGGCTGTTGGAACAGGATATGAAATAGCTGACGGATGGATTCAAAATCCAGACATGATTTTAAATCTTCCACGATGAGCAATATGGCAGCCTGGTTGACTGAGTATTTTTTGCCGATCTTCGGAGCACCGAGGAACTCCTTGAAATCACGTTTGACCCAATTTTGCATAGAGGCCAGTGAGACATGACTATATTCAACCAGTTGACCTAGAGAAACGATCTCCTGCAGCGAAAAGGCTGCGCTGTGCTTGCCCTTGATGATTTTATCCAGCACAGGTGTCACCTCGGTGTACAAAAATGTCGGCATCGTGCTGCCGGAACGGGCAAGATGGCTATGAGTGCGCCTCCAGGCGTCCTGAAGAACGGCTAAAGGCTGCAATTCACTGCGACCTTCCATGGCCAGCAGCAAATGGGCCATATCACGGCGAGTGAGGGTAAAAGACTCCATCTGCTTTCCTCCCTTTGGTACATTTCAAGTTCATTTGAACTCATCATACGCCCTTAAACTAGGCTTGTAAAGTGAAGCAATGAGCCGTGCGGATTCTATTAAGCCTTATTTTTCGTGCAAATTAGAGGTAGGTGACCTGCTACGGTTCCATATGAACCTTGTATATTTTCTTTTAAGTTCTTAAAATAAGTTCAAGTGAACTCAAAATAGAGTTTCTTAAAAATTGAACGAAAAAGGGATGAGTGAAAATTATATGGGTATAGGTGTCAGTCTATTTTTGTTTGCGGTGTTGATTTTATTTAGTGCTTTCTTCGTGGCTACCGAGTTTGCGATTATTAAAATCCGTTCCAGCCGGGTCGATCAGCTGGTGGTGGAGAACCGTAAAAACGCACTGGCGTTACAAAAAGTCGTCAATAATCTGGACGGCTACCTGTCCGCCTGTCAGCTTGGTATTACGATTACAGCGTTAGGACTCGGCTGGCTCGGTGAACCAACTGTAGTCAAATTGCTGGAGCCTCTCTTTCAACAGCTCAACATCAATGGGGAGTTTTCACATATCCTGGCCTTTATTATTTCATTTGTCATTGTAACTTACTTGCACGTGGTAATTGGGGAATTGGCTCCCAAAACCTTGGCGATTCGCAAGGCGGAAGCTGTCAGCCTGTTAGCCTCTCCAGCCATCGTGTGGTTTAACCGAGTTATGTATCCGTTTATTTGGCTCCTTAACGGCTCGGCCAACCGCCTGGTTCGTCTGTTTGGTCTTCAACCGGCTAGTGAGCATGAAGAAGCGCACTCTCAGGAAGAAATTCAGATCATTTTGTCCGAAAGCGTGGAAAGTGGTAAGATCAATAACACCGAATATGGCTACGTAAATCGTATCTTCGCTTTTGACGAGACCGTCGCCAAAGAAATTATGGTGCCACGTACAGATATGGTATGCTTGTTTACGAATCGCTCGCTCAAAGAAAACATGCAGACTATTCACGAAGAACAGTATACCCGTTTTCCGGTAGCGACAGACAGCAAGGATCAGATCATTGGTATGATTAATACCAAGCAGCTATTCCTTGAGTATGATCGCAATCCCGAGCTTGATTTTGATAGCCTGATTCAACCGATCTTGACCGTGCCGGAAGTTATTCCCGTCAACACGCTGCTGAAACGTATGCAGAAGGAGCAGGTTCATATTGCTCTTCTGGTCGATGAATATGGTGGAACCTCTGGTCTGATTACCATTGAGGACATTTTGGAGGAGATTGTTGGCGAAATCCGGGACGAGTTTGATAAGGATGAACGGAAGGAAATCGAGAAACTGACGGAGAACAGTTATTTGATGGATGGTAAAGTAATGCTTTCTGATCTGAGTGATCTGACGGGCTTGACATTGGACGATGAAGACGTGGATACTGTCGGAGGGTGGGTGTATAGCCGGGTTCCGGAACCAAGACAGGGCAAGGAATTCATAGAAGATGATGTGAAATTTATCATTCGTGAAATGGGTAAAAATCGTATTCGTCGGGTGGAAATTATCTTGCACCACAAATCCCCGATCTCGGACATGAATACGGAATCGGACACTTCTTCCCAGGAGTGAACCTTTGTAACCACAGCGACCAGCTTTTGGACTTGACACTTGCGTTCACTCCTACTGAAATGACATATTTTAGGGCAAACGACTCAGGTTGTTTGCCCTACATGCGTGTAAGGAGGAGCTAGTAAATTGGATATTTTATCATCTATTATTATGGGAATTATTGAAGGGCTGACAGAATTTTTGCCGGTCTCTTCGACGGGTCACATGATCCTCACGGCCGATCTTCTAGGATTGAACACAGAGAATGATACGGTCAAAACATTTGAGGTTATCGTACAGTTAGGTGCTGTACTGGCGGTCGTTGTTTTATACTGGCGCAGATTCCTCAGCTTGTTTGATTTCAGACGCAAAGTCTCAAGCCAGCCGCGTCTAAACCTGCTGCACATTATTTTAGCCATGATCCCTGCGGGGTTAATTGGCGTACTGTTCCGTGATGTGATCAAGCAATACCTGTTTGGTCCTGAAACGGTTTTGTACAGTTTGGTCATCGGGGGCTTGCTCATGATCGCGGCTGAAAAATTCCATCCGCCTATCAGATCACATACATTGGATGAGATCACATACAAACAAGCATTTACCATCGGTGTATTCCAAGTCCTAGCTCTGTGGCCAGGCTTCTCCCGTTCAGGCTCAACTATGTCTGGGGGCCTATTCGCACGTGTCAGTCATACGGCAGCCGCAGAATTTACATTTCTCGTCTCCGTTCCGGTCATGCTGGGTGCATCGGGTATTGATATGATTAAAAGTATGGATCATCTGTCTATGAGTGATTTTCCGGTGTTCGCAGCAGGCTTTATTACTTCCTTTATCGTCGGGATGCTGGCGATCAAAACGTTCCTCGGTCTGCTCAAACGTTTGAGCTTGACTACGTTTGCCATCTATCGCTTCGTGCTGGCAGCTGTGTTCTTTTTCATTATTTTGTAAGCTATCATTTGTTATTTCATAACCAAAAAGGGATATCCGCATGGCATGAATCACTGCCCACGGGTATCCCTTTTTCGATTATACTGAAATCATATTTTATTGAAATGATCCCTATCATCCCATCGTTGTAACCCTGCGTGCTGATTATTGCTTGGATTCCAACGTGGTCAAATATTCCGAAACTTGAGCTGGCGTTTTGGCGTATTTGCTGTGCAAATGAGCAATTTTCTCGCCATTACGGAACACGAGCAGACTCGGAATGCCACGTACTTGATTTTCTTCGGCAATCGGCTGGAACTTCTCGGCATCCAGCGCAAAGAAACGCTTATCTGCGTTTTCCTGTATAATGCCATCCATAAATTTATCCAGTGTCTTGCAGTCTGGACACCAGGTTGTATCAAATTTTACAACGGTCAAGCCGTCACTATTAATCAAATCCTGATATTGCTGTTCAGATTCGATGCGTTCCATTCATTGGTCCCTCCTAGAGTAAAATTATGAACATCTCCATTCCAAATGATGGTACAAAAAATGGAGTTCATTCTTATATTGTAATGTTTCTTTTATATATTGCAACTATAGTGAGTACACGTTTAACAGATTTTCCGTTCTAAAGGTAAAGATAACGCGGGGAGAACCAATCGCTCCATCTTCTGTAAATATTCGGATCAGCGGTATTGCGCATCATAACGATTGGCTCGGCTGATTTGCTGTAGCGCCTCTCGCTCGTGCCCAGTTAGCGGTGCAATACCTGCTGCAGAAATATTATGCTCCAATTGTGCCAAAGAGCTTGCACCCGGGATCACAGACGCGACAGCCGGATGAGAAAGACTATAACGGATCGCTGTCTGCTCCATACTACGGTCCGATCCTGCAAATGCCTTTAATTGTTTACGCACGTCCAGCAGCTCCGCTTCTTTATAGTCCAGGTATCCCTTGGCCGCCTTTTCTTCTCCCTTGTCGGCCAATACACCGCTCGCCACAGGTCCACGTGCAATCACGCTAACCCCCCGCTCCTGAAGCAAAGACAATACTTCTTCCTCTGCACGCCGATCCAGCAAACTATACTGATTCATAACACTAATGATATTCGAGCGTTCCACATATTCACGGATGACATGCGGGCGAATGGAGGAAATGCCATAGTAACGGATAACGCCCTCCTGCTGCAGTTGTTCGAAAGCCTCAATGGTTTCATCTATCGGATCGTTAATTGTCCCTCCATGCAACTGATATAGGTCGATATAGTCCGTTCCTAGGCGGCGCATACTTTCTTTAACAGCTGACAAGATATATTTCTTGGACGGGTCCCATTCCCAGCCTTCCTGCCCCGGTATACGCCGATTACCAACCTTGGTCGCCAGGATAACATCCTGCCGCCGTCCACGGATTGCTGCTCCCACAATTTCTTCATTGCGTCCATGCTGGTACAAATCGGCCGTATCCAACAGATTTACGCCTTTATCCAACGCTTCATGAATCAAGTAAACGGCTTGCTGCTCCTCTGTACCGACCGACATACATCCCAGGCCAATCTCACCTACCAGCAAATCCGAAGCTCCCAGGCGGTTTTTTTTCATGGTTGTCTCCCCTCACTTCCATAACGTATAACTTAAAATTTTTAACATTTCTCTATTATACGAAAAATACGCACAAAAAAAACAACCCCAAAGACATAGA
The DNA here is from genome assembly GCF_059447605.1 of Paenibacillus sp. N119s. Classification (NCBI taxonomy): domain Bacteria; kingdom Bacillati; phylum Bacillota; class Bacilli; order Caryophanales; family Paenibacillaceae; genus Paenibacillus; species Paenibacillus sp. N119s. Next base: position 14,399 of record NZ_JCAJRU010000018.1, read on the forward strand.
GACTCTACGCTCTCCAATTCTTTGAAGTTGTCGTATGAAATTCGTATTCCCTTTTGTGCTATCCGAACAGCCACTGTATGGCCTTAGGAAACCGACGCTGAAAACAATCCACACGATGCACCGCATCTTGATCCAGCTCAAGCAGCACATCTTGGGTATCCAATCCCTGTGTCAGCAGCATCTCGTGTGCCTGGAGGGTCAACGGAACCATGTCTTTTTGCACACTCGTCTTCCCTTCGCCTTCACGGGTCCCGACAGAGATATATACACGATGTGTCCCAGCCTTTACAGTGGCAAATGATGCGGATTGCATATAATCGATCATACCCGGAAACCAATACGAGCCCGAAATCGAACCAATGCGTCCAAAGATATGCGGATACTGGAAGGCTGCATACATGGAAATCAGTCCGCCCAACGATGCGCCGATCATCCCGGTATGCTCCATCCCAGTTTGCACTGGATATTTCGCCTCGACGTATGGCATTACTTTTGTAACCACAAACGCCAGATAGGCATCTCCACCACCACCAAAGGCAGGTCTTCCCTCTACTAGAGCAGTTGCCTTCCAAGGCGTATAATCATCCAGTCGATTTATAGGCTGAATGCCAACCAATATTACACGGGGCAGCTCTCCCGTAGAAAAACCTCGTTCCAGCTCATCCAACCCGCTTAGAAATAAAGAGCTGCCATCCTGCACATACAGTACAGGATACAGCTCATTATGGTTCACGGAAACGGGAGGTGTATAGACGTGCACAAGATACCCATCTAATGAAAATTCATCTACATGACCTTTCATCCTACGCAGTCCTCCATGATGTGAATGTAGGCATTACAGTGCAGCATCTATTTCCTTGATCATTTCAGATACGGATTCCAGCCCGTTACCTGACAGGTACCAGTAGTTAGGATCCAGGTATACAATATGACCATTTTTATATGCATTGGTTTTCTTCACTAGTTCGTTCTCCATGGTTTGTTTACCTGTAACCTGTTCCTTGCCTTCCTTAACCACAACAGCCCCACGGTCAACGACAAAAATATAATCCGGATTTTTTTGCTGTACATATTCAAAAGAAACCTTTTGTCCATGCGTGGACACTTTAATGTCAGGATCTACAGGAGTTACGCCAAAAGCATCATGAATGATACCGAAGCGGGATTGTGAGCCATATGCGCTCAAGCTTCCTTCGTTCGTCAGTACGATCAAGCCTTTAGCCTTGCTCGCTACAGCCTTGTCATGCACAGCCTTGATGGAGCTATCAATCGCAGCTAGTTCCTGTTTGGCAGCATCCTCTTTGTTGAAGATTTGCCCCAACGTTTCCACGTTCTTTTTAAAGGAATTGATGTAATCCTTGGTGTCTACAGCCATCGAAATAGTAGGTGCAATTTTGCTCAACTCTTTATAGGCATCCGCTTGTCTGCCACCGATGATGATCAGTTCAGGAGACAGATCACTGATTTTCTCATAATCCGGTTCAAACAGCGTACCTGCACTTGCATATTTGGAATCTTTATATTTGCTCAAATATGTAGGAAGATCCTGCTGCGCTACCGCCGCAACGTCTACGCCCAGCTTGTCCAACGTATCCAGTGAACCAAAATCAAATACAACAACATTTTTTGGGTTAACTTTGACTTGAACCGGGTTTTCATCGAGTGCATGTTTGACCGAGATGGTTTTGGATTCAGTGGTTGCAGTCGAGGAGCCATCACCTGTCGCTTCCGGTGTTACCGAAGCCGCTTTACCACACGCCGACACGATCAGCACCAGTGCAAGCATCAGCGTTAAAAACATCATATTTTTCTTCATTCTACATTCCCCCTAAGTGAAATACACACAAATTTTATGATCACCGATCTGTTGAATCGGAATATCCATATCGTACAATTCCTTTAATAACTGGCTATCGATCATCTCGTCAGCCGTTCCTTGTTTCAGCAATCTGCCATCCTTCATCCCCACAATATAGTCTGAATAGCAGGAGGCAAAATTAATGTCGTGCAACACGACCAGAATCGTTTTGCCGAGATCATCCACCAAACCGCGCAACGTCTTCATAATCTGAACCGAATGCTTCATATCCAAATTGTTCAGCGGCTCATCCAGCAGAATGTATTCGGTGTCCTGAGCCAAAATCATGGCAATAAAAGCCCGTTGCCGCTGTCCCCCACTAAGCAAATCAATATGCTTGTCTTTCATATCCTCCAGCCCCATGTAGGCCATAGACTGCTCCACCATTTTGCGATCCTCACTGTTCAATCTGCCCTTGGAATACGGAAAACGGCCGAAGCTGACTAGTTCCTTCACGGTTAAGCGAATATTGACATCGTTCGTCTGTTTTAAAATCGATATCTTCCGGGCTAGCTCCTCACTTTTCGTCAGGCTCACGGCCTGCCCGTCAATGAGGATTTCTCCCTCATCACTGTCAGTCAGGCGACTGATCATCGACAACAAGGTGCTTTTTCCAGCGCCGTTAGGTCCAATAAAGGAGGTAATGGTTCCTTTAGGTACAGTGACAGATACCTGATCCACCACATTTTTATTCCCGTAGCGTTTGGATACGTTTTTGACTTCTACCATGACTTATTCTCCCGCAGCAAAAGGTACAGGAAGTACACCCCCCCGATAAAGTTAATAATGACACTGACTGTTGTCGATAAGTCGAATACTCTTTCTGCCAGCAGTTGGCATCCTGCCAACGCAATAACACTGACACAGATAGAGGCCGGAATAATATAACGATGCTGATAGGTTTTCATCACCTGATAAGCCACATTGGCCACAATTAATCCGAGAAACGTAATCGGCCCGACAAGCGCTGTAGAAATGGAAATGAGAATCGCTACGATAATTAGCAGCCTTTTGATAATAAAACCATAAGGGAGACCTAAATTAATCGCATGCTCTCGTCCGAGCGACAGCACGTCCAGATACTTGATGAATCTCCACGCATAAGCAAATACGAGCACAAGCACGAATACAGAAAGCCATAACAGTTCGGTGTTTACATTACTAAAGCTGGCAAAGCTCTTGTCCTGGATTTTCGCAAATTCGTTCGGATCAATCAGTACCTCCATAAAGGTAGACAGACTGTTGAATAGTGTGCCGAATACCAGACCAATCAGCAAAAGTACATAAATCCCGCGTCCATCTTTGCGGAAAATTAATTTGTATAGCAGTCCTGCGAACAGCACCATCAGCCCCACCGACAGCAAGAAGTTTAATTCTTTGCTGGTCGAAATCAACGGGACGGAGCCAAATGCAAAAATAATCGTCGTCTGAATCAGCATATACAGTGAATCCAGCCCGATAATACCCGGAGTCAAAATCTTATTATTCGTGACCGTTTGGAAAATAACGGTTGCAAATGCAATGGAGCCACCTGTCAAAATGAAGGCTGCGACCTTCTTCAATCGTCGTGGCAGCGCGTAATGCCAGGTGTGCGGAAGATCGATAAACACAAAAGCAGCAATCAACACAAGCGCAGCAGCAGCTAATATTCCGATTTTTAATTTAGGATTCATAAGCCCTTCTCCTCAGCAGCAAATACAAGAACAACGCGCTCCCGATCACACCCACCGTAAGCCCTACAGAAATTTCATACGGATAAATGATCACCCGTCCCAAAATATCGCAAAACAACACAAACACCGCGCCCAAAATCGCTGTATGAGCCAGGCTTTTTTTCAGATTATCCCCCATATACATACTGACCAGATTGGGTACAACCAGCCCCAAAAAGGGAATTGTCCCGACAGTTAAGATGACCACAGAGGACACCAAAGCCACGATCACCAAACCCACATTGACGGTGCGCTTGTAATGTACGCCCAAATTGGCCGCAAAATCCTCACCCATCCCTGCAATTGTAAAACGATTCGCATATATGTACGCCAACGCGACCAAAGGCACACTAAGATACAACATCTCATAGCGACCACTCATGATGAGAGAAAAATCTCCCTGCATCCACGAGGAAATGCCCTGGATCAGATTATATTTGTAGGCAAAAAAAGTCGTCACCGAATTTAAAATACCTCCAAACATCAAGCCGACAAGCGGGATAAATACCGGGTCCTTGAACCGGATTTTATCCAGTATCTTCATGAAAATCAGCGTTCCCCCTAAAGCAAATCCAAAAGCCGTCAACATCTTCGTCCAAAATCCCGCTGCTCCAAACACCATAATGGCCATCAGCACACCCAATCGTGCCGCATCCATCGTCCCTGCGATGGTAGGCGAAACAAACCGATTCCGGGTAAGCTGCTGCATGATCAATCCACAGATACTCATACTCGCCCCTGCGATCATAATGCTGATCAAACGTGGGAGCCTGCTAATCAGGAGCACCTGTGCTTGATCGTTGGTTAAGTGGAACAAATCAAGTGGAGTTACATTATGAACACCGATAAACACCGAGGCGAAGGCCAGTACGAGAAAAGCCAGTATTAAATAGCGCAATTTCATTTCTAACTAAGGGAGCCTGTCCAATAACCTGTACCAAGCTTCGGCCCTGTCCTCCCCTCCAATAATGATAATCATTATCAAAACAACTAGGATAAATTATAGCAGTGATATTGTATCTGTCAAATTTTTTGCATTGAATAACCGTCAAAAAAGATGCTAGCAAAAACTGAATAGTCTGAAGAGCGAATGAGCAAATAAGAGCAATATCCTGTAAAATAGAGATGGAAGATTTAGGGTCCCCCTTTTTTTATTTTTACTGTAAGCAATTCTTGGAATTCGGGATTCATTAACTTGATGAATCAAAAAAATAGGAGGCAAATGATGAATCACATACTAATCGTCGAGGATGATATCGCCTTGAGTAACGGTATTATTCTTGCCCTTAAAGAACCTAACAACGTATTTACACAAACGTATGACATTGCTGCTGCAAAAGAGCAATTGAACGTCACTCCCTTTGACCTAGTGATTCTTGATGTAAACTTGCCGGATGGGAATGGACTTGACCTTTTAACCCATATACGCAAAAAAACAATGATTCCCGTCATCGTCCTAACTGCGAATGATATGGAAACAGATATTGTCACTGGTCTTGAACTGGGTGCTGATGACTACATCACCAAGCCTTTCAGTCTGATGGTACTGAGAGCAAGAGTGGGTGTTCAGCTAAAGAAATCCAGATACTCGCTTGCAGACTCTATTCAGCTAGGCGATTTTTCCTTCTCATTTGAGAGGATGGAATTTAATAAGAATGATATACCGATTGAACTAAGTAAAACGGAGCAAAAATTGTTGCGCATCCTAATCAACAATCGAGGAAATACCGTTTCGCGTGATCATTTGATAGATAGCATCTGGACTGACGGAGCTGAGTATGTAGGTGAAAATGCCTTGTCAGTTACGATAAAAAGGTTGCGGGATAAATTGGAGGATCATCCTTCCTCCCCACAATATATTAAAACGGTTTATGGGCTGGGCTACACATGGGCGTTGAAATGACAATACTCCTATATATATGTATTGGAATTACCGTTGTTGCTGTATGCACCGCTGTGGGTGCTACTATGCTTTATCGCAGGAGCATCCATAAAACATTGAAAACCATTGAGAACATGCTGGATGCCGCGATAAATGGCAGTTTCTCGGAGGATGCCTTTGATGAATCCGTTCTTTCTTCTATAGAAGCTAAATTTATGAGATTTCTTTCTATTTCTTCCTTATCTTCCGAAAATTTGCTTGCTGAAAAAAATAAAATAAATGAGCTGATTTCCGATATTTCACACCAAACGAAAACACCATTGGCCAACATCCTGCTTTATTCCCAACTACTTAGCGAATACGAACTATCACAGGATACCTCCACTTGTGTGAAAGCTCTATCTGCACAGGCCGAAAAGCTTAACTTCCTGATCCAGGCATTGTTGAAAACATCGCGGCTTGAAACGGGGATTATCACGGTAGCGCCAAGGCGAGAATCTGTTCATAAGCTCCTTGATGCTGCACTGGAGCAAATAACGCCAAAAGCAGATGCCAAAGGGATTTCAGTTATTAGGGAGGACACCGTTATTCATGCTTATTTTGACCTAAAGTGGACCAGTGAAGCTGTCTATAACATTATGGATAACGCTATAAAATATACAGAGACAGGCGGAAGCATGATTATAAAAGTGATAGCATATGAATTGTTTTGCAGAATTGATATCACTGACAACGGCATAGGGATTGCAGAAGAAGAACAAGGTAAAATCTTTACCCGCTTCTATCGCTCCCCCACCGTTAACACGCAGGAGGGTGTCGGGATTGGACTGTTTTTAGCTAGAGAAATCATCGCTGCGGCGGGTGGTTACATCAAGGTACATTCACACTACGGCTGTGGCTCTACCTTCTCTATTTTTCTTTCTATGGATACTTAATCCTTTCAGTATTGTTAGATTCCAGAAAGATTGTAGAAAGATTAGTGTGTTAGTGTCTGTACTGTAGATGACTACGGTCCAGACATTTTTTTGTGAAGGAGAAAATATATGGCTCTGTTAAAAACACAGGAATTGAAAAAGTACTATGGTAACGGGGATACTGCTGTTCATGCCTTAGATGGCGTAAATCTGGAGGTGGAAAGCGGTGAATTTGTCGCTATCGTCGGTACGTCCGGGAGCGGCAAATCTACCCTTCTCCATATGCTGGGTGGACTTGATCGTCCAACCAGTGGAAACGTTACGATTGACGGCAAGGATATTTTTACATTGAAGGACGAAGAATTGACTATATTTCGCAGACGAAAGATTGGCTTCGTGTTTCAAAATTACAACCTGGTACCTGTTTTAAATGTCTACGAAAATATTGTGCTTCCTATTGAACTGGATGGTAAAGAGCCAGACAAAACCCACATAGATAAAATTGTACATACCTTGGGTCTTGACCAAAAGTTGAATAACCTGCCAAACAATCTTTCCGGTGGACAACAGCAACGTGTAGCTATTGCCAGAGCACTGGCAGCCAAGCCTGCCATTATCTTGGCAGATGAACCCACCGGAAATCTAGACAGTAAAACCAGTCTGGATGTGATGGGATTGATCAAAGTATCCAGCCAGCAATTCCGCCAAACGATAGTGATGATTACGCACAACGAAGAAATTGCGCAAATGGCAGACCGGGGCATCCGAATTGAAGACGGTAAAATGGTCGGCGGTGAAGGTAAATGATCAAAGTAAAGAACAAAAAAGTAATCCGCAAGCTGGCGGATAAGAGTTTCAAAGCAAACAAAGCCCGTAACCTCTTTGCTATCGTTGCCATAGCACTAACCTCATTGCTATTTACAACACTGTTCACTATGGGGATTGGCGCTGGGGAAAGCTTACAACGGGCGACCATGCGTCAGGCAGGTGGAGATGGGCATGCCGTACTTAAATATATAACGGATGACGAATTTAATCATGTCAAGAATCATCCGTTGATCAAGGAAATAGCTTATAACCGTATATTAAGCGACGAAGTTAAAAACGATAAATTTCTAAAACGTCACACAGAGTTCTGGTATTACGATGATGTAGGGATGAAGCTCGGTTTTATTGAGCTTAAAGAGGGGCACAAGCCTGTCGCAGAAAATGAAGTGATCGCAGACTCCAAGACGTTACAGCTATTGGGTGTTCCTTTGGAGGTTGGAGCACCTTTGAGGCTAAAGCTTGACATACGAGGTAAAGAAGTGCAGCGTGATTTTATCCTTTCCGGCTGGTGGAAAAGCGATCCTGTGTTTAACACAGGACAAATATTCGCCTCCAGATCCTATGTCGATGCTCATGCCAAGGAATTACAAAGCACCTATAAAAAAGATCATTTCTATACAGGAACCATTAGTGCATATATGATGTTCGACAATAGCTTTGATTCGCGAGCCAAGCTCAATAAAGTGATTACCGAAAGTGGATATTCGCTTGACGAAGATGCACCGAACTATATCGCGAGTAATGTAAATTGGGCATACATCTCAACCAATTTTAGTCTAGATACAGAGACCATCATAGCGTTAACTTCTGCCCTGTTACTGATAATGTTTACCGGTTATTTGATCATATATAATATATTCCAAATATCAGTGATGCGAGATATCCGTTTCTATGGTCTTTTAAAGACGATTGGTACAAGCGGCAAGCAGATTCGTCGGATCATTCGCAGACAGGCGTTAGTTCTTTCAGGGATAGGAATCCCGGTTGGATTAATAGCAGGTTTTTTTATCGGTAAATCACTCGTGCCTTTTATTATAAATATGAGTGTATATAACGGTACTGAGATATCGGTATCCCCTAACCCTTGGATTTTTGTCGGATCTGCTCTGTTCGCGCTCATTACTGTAATGATCAGCACTTTCAAGCCAGGCAGAATTGCGGCAGCTGTCTCGCCAGTTGAGGCAGTAAGATACACAGACGGAAATACCAAGGGCGGCCGTAAGCTGAAAAAATCCACTGAAGGCGCTAAAATGATCCACATGGCTCGCTCCAACTTGGGGCGCAATAAAAAACGCACCGTGTTGGTAGTCATCAGTCTTTCGTTAAGCCTTGTACTTCTTAACACGGCCTTCACCCTGTCTCAGAGCATTGATATGGATAAGTTTGTATCCAAATTCAATGACACTGACTTTCTCATTGCTCATGCTGAATATTTTCATCGCCCCTATTTTAGCGGCCCTAAAAATGGGACCTCCGAGAGTTTTATTCAGGCTGTACAGACACAGCCCGGCTTTGAAGAGGGCGGTCGCTTGTACGGCGGCAGATTAGTGCTTACTGTCGAGAATGGAAAATACACCAATGAGGACGATGAGACAGATTCTCGCGGCAACTTCATCGCGGCAGTATATGGGCTGGAAGATTTACCACTGCACCGGTTGCGATTACTAGACGGTGAGCTTGATTTTGAGAAGCTGGCTTCCGGTAAGTATATATTGGAAGGGGTAGATTTAGATGACCATGACATCCCCCAGATGGAAAAGGCTCTGTATAAGGTGGGTGAAAAGGTCACGCTTCACAGTTATATGGGAGCAGCAGAAGCTCCGCTGGATAAAGAGTATACTACGCATGCATTCACAGTACTTGGTCATGTTGCAATTAAATATAGTACCAATTCTGATCGCCGTTCAAGTAAGTATAACTTCTATCTTCCGGCGAATATTTACAAGCCGCTTGCGGAGCAGCCTGCTGTGATGAGCTACGCCTTTAATGTATCCCCTGATCAGGAAGATGCCATGGAGAGCTTTTTAAAAAGTTACACCGAAACTACAGAGCCAGTAATGAACTACGCATCCAAGTTTACTTCAATGAATGAGTTTTCAGGTATGCAAAACACCATCATGATGATCGGAGGCACGCTCAGTCTGATTATCGGCCTGATTGGTATCCTCAACTTTGTAAACGCAATTCTGACGAGTATATTGACACGGCGTCAGGAGTTTGCCATGCTGCAAAGTATCGGCATGACCAAAAAGCAATTGCGGGGTATGCTGATCTATGAAGGGCTATATTATGTTCTCGGCACCGCCCTATCCTCCATTTTATTAGGGATCATATTCTCTATTTCAATTGTGAAACCCCTAAGCAGTATGATGTGGTTTTTGAGCTATCACTTTATAATTTGGCCACTTCTAGCCTCATTGCCTTTACTGTTATTGCTTGGGATACTTATTCCAGTAGCAGTCTATTCTATGAACAACAAACAAAGTATTGTAGAGCGACTTCGAGAATCAGAGTAGATACACCTAACAATAAGAAAGCAAAATATCCATGTGCCTCAAAAAAGATGACTTCTGATTCATTCAGAGGTCATCTTTATATGTTTAGAAATATTCTTATTTGCAGAACAACTATCCCCTCCACTCTTCCCGTAAAAGCCCCATTCGGATCGAATCATAATACTCTCCATTATAATATCTGCACTTGCGAAGCCTGGCTTCGAGGGTCATGCCCAGCTTCTCTCCAACTCTCATCATACGGTGATTTCCTGACCAGGTTGTAAAGCCTACTCTTACTAGAGGCAATGTATTAAACAAATGGTCGATCCACAATCGAAGTGCTCTCGTACCATAGCCACCACTCCAATACTGCGAATCAAAGATACCTATCCCCATTTCAAGCCATTGGGAAGGTTGATGCTCCCAATAGTAGCTTACGGTTCCAATGACCTTGCCTTCCACTTCAATGAGCCAAAAGTCATCTTGTTCGACTCGCTTATTCTTCTCTTTTAAATACTCCTCAAAAGTAAGCGTCTTATGTTCATAGTAGGGTGCATCCCATTGCTTCCATTCCGGTGCTTCTTCCTTGTAAGTTAGTGTCCAAAGTGCATATAGGTCTTCTTCTGTAGCAGGCCTAATCGTTAAATCCTTTTCTGTATACATCGAGTCCCTCCTTTTATCATAAAACGCTCATTTCTATGCTGGATTATATGATGCTTTATTCTATCTGCTTTTGCATAATATCGAGTATCTATTTTTCCATCTTTGGAGCCAGCGCATAATTCATGTTGACAAACAATCAAAAATAATATATCTTAATATAAAGATAATAAATATAAAGAAAAGTTTACGACGACGGTTTATTTCGCTTTGAAAAACCTAATCATATAAAAACCAAGGAGGGCAAATAACATGAAATTGTTAGGATTGCATCACGTTTCGGCGATTACAGCAGCAGCGGCTAAAAATGTTGAATTTTATACTCAGGTATTGGGACTTCGGTTGATCAAGAAAACGGTGAACCAGGACGATGTTAGTGTGTATCACCTCTTTTATGGAGATGAGCGCGGAACCGCGGGTACGGAAGTCACTTTCTTTGAAATTCCACATGCTGGACAAACTCGCACAGGGAATAACAGCATTTCGGCGCTCTCCCTACGGGTACCGAACGACAAGGCTCTGGATTACTGGAAAAACCGCTTTGAGCAGTTGGATGTGAAGCATGGTGAAATTATAGATCAGGCAGGACGCTTGGCGCTTTCGTTTGAGGATTTTGAAGGACAACGCTTCTTCCTCGTTTCAGATGAGCATGACAACGGAGTGCGCGGCGGCACGCCTTGGGAGAAAAGCCCTGTCCCTGCCGAATACGGCATTGTGGGACTTGGGCCGGTTCATCTGACGATTCCCAAAGCGGAGAATACCATTCTTATTCTTGAACAAGTGATGGGCTTCCGCAAAAAAGGCTCCTACCCTTCCCCAGTTGCCGGACAACCGGATGTGGTTATCTACGAAACAGGTGAAGGTGGTACGGGAACTGAAGTTCATCTGGAAGAGCGCAACGATCTGCCACAAGAGCGACCAGGACGCGGCAGTGTGCATCACGTCGCTTTCCGTGTTGAAACCGAGGAAGAGCTCAAACAGTGGGTAGACCGTATTGGGCAGCTGCAAATCTCCAACTCTGGTTTTGTAGATCGCTTCTATTTCCGTTCCTTGTACTTCCGTGAGCCAAACGGCATTCTGTTTGAGTTGGCTACCGACGGACCTGGCTTTGACACCGACGAGGAATTGGAGTTTCTGGGCGAATCCCTGTCACTGCCTCCATTCTTGGAGTCGCGCCGTGCTTCGATTGAGGCTAATCTCAAACCCCTCAATACCAAACATGAATAAGGTATATTTGCTCTAAAATAAACACAAAGCCGGGAATTTCTACATCATGTAGAGGTTCCCGGCTTTTTTCGTGCAACTGCTCTGTTTTCATTTCAAAAAGTATCCCATCTACAAGCTCTTCGGCTAGATTGGCTAGATAGGCTAAACAGGCAAGTGAAATCCCATTTTTGGCTGTGCTTACAGCTTTTTATCATCCACGCTGTTCAGCCATGCTTCGATTTCCCCGATCACAGAGGCGATACAGCCATCTTGGAACGGCGAAATCAGTCCAGCCAGCTCAACCAATCCGGTAAAGGATCGGCTTCCCCCGGCACGGCACAGCTTCAAATAATCTTCCCACGCTGCCGCCCGGTCTTCGCCCATACGTTTCCAGAACTGGAATGCACACAATTGTGCCAGTGTATAGTCAATATAATAGAAAGGAGATTGAAAAATATGTCCCTGCTTGTGCCAGAATCCTCCCTGCTCAAGGTACTCGTTGCCTTCATAATTCAGATGCGGTTTATACTTGCGTTCAATGGAGCGCCATGCACTTTTACGTTCAGCTGGAGTCCAGTCCGGGTGTTCATATACAGCATGCTGGAATTCATCTACGGCTACGCCGTAAGGCACGAACAGCAGCGATGAAGATAGATGTTCAAAGTGATATTTGTCCGTATCTTCCTCGAAGAACAGCTTCATCCAAGGCCATGCGAAAAATTCCATACTCATCGAATGGATTTCAGCCGCCTCCATGGTTGGCCAGTGGTATTCAGGAATTTCAAAGTGCCGGCTTTCATAGACCTGGAAGGCATGACCTGCTTCATGCGTCAATACGTCGATATCACCGGACGTACCATTGAAATTGGAGAAGATAAACGGCGTGCCATATTCGCTCAAAAATGTACAGTAGCCTCCGCTTTGCTTGCCCTTTTTGCTGATTAAATCCATCAATCCACGCTCGACCATAAAACTGAAAAATTCATGTGTTTCTGGCGAAAGCTCCTCATACATACGCGCTCCATGACGAAGAATCCAATCCGGGTCGCCTTTTGGCGTAGGATTGCCTGACAAGAAGTTGAAGCCCTCGTCGTAATAGCGAAGCTGATCTACTCCGATCCGCTCGCGTTGGCGCTCTTTCAGCTTGGTTGCCAGAGGAACGATGTGCTTCAGCACCTGCTCGCGGAAATTGGCTACCATCTCTGCATTGTAATCTGTACGTCCCAAGCGGGCGTAGCCCAATTCCACGAAGTTGTCATAGCCCAGCTTATGCGCCATGCGCGTGCGTACCTTCACCAATTCATCATAGATCCGGTCCAGCTCGTCCTCATGCTCACTCATAAATTGATATTTGGCCTCAGAGGCCTGTTTACGCGTCTCGCGGTTGGTTGCCATTTCAAAAGGCAGGAGCTGAGACAATGTGCGTTCTTCCCCCTCAAACGGGATTTTCGCTGAGGCAATCAATTGAGCATATTCCGAAGTCAGCTTATTTTCCTGCTGCAAATCCTCAATGATATCCGGGTGGAATGACTTGAGCGCCACCTCGGCAATACTGAAAAGCTGGCTCCCCCATTGGCTCTCCAACTCAGCTCTAAATGGAGACTCCACCAACGCCCGGTAATAATCGGTTACATACTCCTGGATAACCGGCATGAAATCATCAGCGTACTCTTGCTCCGCTTTGTAAAACGCATCTTCTGTATCAATGGAGTGCCGAATTTCCACCAATTGCAGTTGCGTATCCACGTTACTGCGCAGCTTGTTAATCGCATGAATAACTTCATTTTGACGTTCTACATTGTCCGCTTCACGAAACTGCTGCAACAGCGTTTTAAACCGCTGTTCAATTTCAGGTTGCACTGGTCGGATATAAGCCATTTCGCTGAATAATGTCATTGCTCCGTTTCCCCCTTTAATGTAATAAATCTGATGCCTATTATACAGTACGATTAGACCAAACTGGAAGCTGGAATGCCAAAATAATACAACCTTAAAAGCCGCAATACCATGTATTGCGGCTTTTAAGCCTCATCTAACTCTATATATCAAAAAGTCACTGTCTAAAACAATCTAATATATATCCAGTCTAATGGAGATTTATAAGTATCTCTAGGATCGCAGACCCTCGTACCTTTATTGATTTTGCATACGGTGTGCCACATGCAGGGTCGGACCAACAAATTCATTAAGCTTGAAGCTACCTTCAATGGCCTGTGTAATGAATTTCTTGGCTTGATCCACCGCCTCGCGTACAGTCAGTCCTTGTGCCAAGCCAGCCGTTACCGCAGCCGAAGTGGTACAGCCTGCACCGTGAGTAAAGTTGGTTTGTACAACATCCGCTTCAAACCAGTCAAAAGTAATTCCGTCATACAGCAGATCCATCGCCTTACCAGCGCGAATTTTGCCACGATCCTTGATCAGCACGTGCTTGGCACCACGTTCGTGGATAATGGCAGCCGCTTCCTGCATCTGCTCTAGCGTCGTAATAGGTCCACTTTTCGCCAGTTGTGAAGCCTCGAACAAGTTCGGTGTTACCAGGTCAGCGCCGGGAATCAACAATTCCAGCATCGCCTCTGTATTTTCCGGCTGAAGCACTTCATCTGTGCCTTTGCAAACCATAACCGGGTCAATCACAATCCGTTTCAGATCATGCTTTTTCAAATGGCTGGCAACCAGTTCGATGATATCTACGGAACCCAGCATACCGGTCTTCATCGCATCAAAACCGATACCTTCCAATATAGTACGCAACTGCGCCTCAACCACGTCCAATGCAACAGGATATACAAGATGGTCCCAGGTTTTAGGTTCCATCGCCACTACAGTAGTTAATACAGTCATGCCGTATACGCCAAGCTCCTGAAAGGTTTTCAGGTCCGCCTGAATACCTGCTCCGCCGCTTGTGTCGGAGCCGGCTATCGTTAGTGTTCTGGGAATCGTCATTAGTACATGCTCTCCTTCACTTTCTGTGCTGCATTTATCCTAATCCTGCATACGAAACTTGTCAACGCGCAAAACGATGCTTTCTATGCAAAAAGTCACAAGAATCAACAACAGCTAAAAAACGAGAATATCCTCCTTTGAAACGGGGACATCCTCGTAAGTACGTGTTAAATGAAGAATTCGAATAAAATTTAGACTTATAAATGCCCACCCGTACTGTGATCATAGGCATGATTTTTTTCATTTGCCCGTACGCCGAGACAAAGACTCTGATACAACTGCTGCTGCCCTGGAGTGGCAAAATTCCGGTGCTGCTCAAATAAAGCCATACAACCAATGATATGTTCGGTATAGCTGTTATCGACAGACAGTTGCAGGCAATGCAGTGTTTGTGCCAAGCCCTCGGGGTAGTCGCCTTTTCGAAAATAATATTCCGCATACACCTTGCAAAAGGAGGCAAAGCGAAATGTATTAAAATGCTTGTGATAATGTGTGTCCCATTGTTCCGGTGCAAGCTCCCAGAAGCTCTTGAGTTGCTGGCTGAATAGCTCCAGCTCGGCGTCCACGAAATAACCAAACCGATTTGCCGATTCGAGCAGCGTATTCAAGCCTTCCAGTGTCTCATCCGGATGCTCGCGCAGGTAAGTAATATATTCATAGATTGCAGAAGTGTTGCCCATTTTGATCTCAATACAAAGTCGGCTGCCCTGTGCATATACACGATGCAGGTTGACCACTTTCCAGCCTTCTTCGTCCAACCCTTCAAACCAGCTCAAATCTGCATAACCTTCAATCCATTGCTTGGATTCCTCATATCTACCCTGAAGCTCATAGCAGCTGGCTTTGAGCAGATGCCCCTGAGCATAGTAATAAACGAGCGGCTTAAGCAGTTCCAGGTGCTCATCTCCAAAGCGGTTCCGATTGCGATACAATGCCTGCGCCAGCTCTCTCAGCTCGTCCGCATACATTTCCATCTCGGCCCATTGCATTTTTAAAGCAAACACTTGGGCTAGCATATGTAAGCCTTCCAGTGCATAAATTTCCGGTAGACGACTACGGTACAAATGGAATTGTACAGCAGCCTTCAAGTTCCGTTGGTTATCCTTAATCTGAATCTGGAATATACGGAAATAGCTGATCGCCAATCGTTCAGAATGGGTATACTTCTCACTCTCGATGACACAATCATACAAAAGCATGGAGGCTTTATGTCGGCCATCCTCAAACATCGCTTCTGCGGTCTCAAAAATGGCTGGAATATTCGACAAATCGTCCATTAAGTAGCCAAGTACTCTGCGTATACAATCCAGCTTGTTCAACTCTGAGCAACGAAGAAGAAACGGACGCAACCTCCTCCAGTGTGGCAAGGAATGAATAAAACACTCATCTACATACATTTCGAACAAAGATCCTTCTTCCAATCCCATCGCCTCAGTGATCAGATCAAGCTGATTCACTGAAATAGGGCGTGGCGGGTTTCGGTTAAGTATACCGCTAAGTGTACCCGGATTTACTTTAGAAGCATCTGCAAAACATTGCATCGAAATGCCTTCACTTTGAATATACTTTTCTATTTCTGCGCGGATCGTGGTGTTTTTTTCCAAAGGGACACCCCCTCAAACGAATGATGGTGACTTTTTCATTACCTTTTAAACCAAAATTTGTTTAATCAAAGTATATGTCTATTTATACGAGAGGTCAATAACTTTAAAACGCGACTCAGGACATATAAAATCACGAGTTTCGTACGATTTCAAATCCGTTTTATGAAAAAAGACCGCCCTCTGAAAGACAGTCTATTTCTATTATTTTGATGCTGTGGACTTAGGGATAATAACTTGCAGGACATTTTTAGAAGCGCCGAAAATCAAGAGCAAACTTGGCGTATCCATCTGCCGTCAGCCCTTCATAAAGCAACTCAGAATAAGCATGGGCTACATTCATTGCTTGCGATGAAGTTAGGAACGTCACATGTGGACGTCCCGGCCATGGAGCGAGGGACCAGTGACCATCAGCCTTTGGCGTCAATGTCTTCATATGCCGCACATACTCGGTCAGTACATGTCGGTTCTCATCCGGTGAAGCCAGCACAACTCGCTCCCCACCCGGATTAACCAGCGCAGAGGAGAACGCACGATAGTTGTTCGTTACGACCAGATAACTCCGCTGCATATCCATCGGTTTCCCTTCAAAAGACATATGAATGATTCTGTGCGCATTTGGGTCCTTTAATTCTCCGGCAGCATCATATCTGGCCGGCTGTGTTACATCAATCTGGTACTTAATGCCATCGATGATATCAAAATTAAAGCTTGGAAACTCAGAATGAATCAGCTCTTGCTCCACCTCTGCCGAAGGATCAATTTGTCGGAATTGACCGGCAGACCACTCAAGCCACTCCCGAATTTCCGCCCCGCTTAGTCGAACGACATGCAGCGTATTCGGAAAATTGTACAGATCGGCAATATGCTTGATCGCCAGCGTCCCTGCCGGAATATCAGTATAATACGCCGGGCCATATCTGCCGCCTGTTTTAAAAGGAGCTGCCGCCGATAGAACGGGCAGTCCTTCGTATTCGCTCCCTTGTAGCTGCTGTTTCACATACCAAATTTGTGCATCATTTACGAGCTGCACCGAAGCATCATCCATCACCTGGGCAAAAAAGCTGTTCATCGCTACCGTCGTTTTACCTACAGGGGCACGGATATATTCTAGGGTTCCAGCATGTTCCTCTGCTACCGACTGCTGAATCGCAGCATCCGGTTGGACAAGCGCTTCCTTGCGTATCGGGTCATACACCGGACGTGCCTCGGCAGCAGATGCAACTACTTGCCATTTTTCTCCCATAAAGGCCAGATCCAGATCAATGATACCTAGATGATCTCCCCAGAAGCCCGGCTCTACTGCTGGAATACCATGAATGGTGCCCTGTTCAGTATCAACACCTGTCTTACCTGCAAACGAAGCGCCGGGAAATACTTTATGCGCATGACCAAACACAATGGCATCGATCCCTTCCACCCTGCTCAGATGCAGCACCGCATTTTCCATATTGGGGGTTTCGGGAATATCTTCAAAGCCTGCATGGGGCATCGCAATAATGAGATCGGCTC
Organism: Paenibacillus sp. N119s; assembly: GCF_059447605.1. NCBI lineage: Bacteria > Bacillati > Bacillota > Bacilli > Caryophanales > Paenibacillaceae > Paenibacillus > Paenibacillus sp. N119s. The sequence goes on from NZ_JCAJRU010000018.1 coordinate 32,010, forward strand.
CCGTCGCCTGCATTTCTGGAATAAATCGTCTGGCAGTTTCCAGCATATCTTTGACGATAACTTTCCCTTCCAGCCATGCCTTGTCCCATTGCATAATTTGCGGAGGTACAAAGCCGATGACTCCCACTTTCAGCAGATGTTTGTCGCCTGCGTCATCCTCAACCGTCTTATCCAGCAATAGGTAAGGTGTGAAGAAGTTTTGTTCTTTGTCTCCCGCTATATAAATGTTGGCATTCACGTAAGGAAACTGCGCTCCTCGAAGACAAGTCTGCAAATATTCCAACCCATAGTTAAATTCATGATTACCGATACTGCCTGCCTCGTATCCCAGCAGATTCATTGCTTTATAGGCGGGATGCACCTCACTTGGGTCCTGTTGGAGCCGAAGTACAGCATAATCTCCCATCGGATTCCCCTGAATCACATCTCCATTATCCAGCAGCAGGTGATTGGGCACCTCTGCCCGGGCCTTATGAATCAGACTCGCGGTTTGCGCCAGACCATAATGCTGCGTTTCCTGATCCATATAGTAATCATAATTCCACAAGCTGACATGCAGATCGGTGGTAACCATAATGCGGAATTTCACCTTCACAGCATCTGCATGTTCCCGCCCTGTCTTATCATTAACGTCCAAAATATCCACTCTTGTTCTCTCCCTCAGCTTCGGTCATAGAGCTTGAACAAGTCTAACAGAGCACTGTTAAGAGAATGTTAAAATAAGCAATTCGCTTAAATACAGTCTACGGCCTCTAGCAAATGATAAATTTTACATCATTTTTACCAAAGTCAGGAGTGCTTTTTACCCTACCTGTGGGGCTAGCTGTTAAGATTTGGTTTGTCACTGAATTTACAGGTTTTTTAAATTTTCGTTATTACGATGTTTAGGGGGAAATTATTTTGTTCAAAAAAGCACTGACCTTGTGCATGACCTTCACACTGGCAGCAGGTTTAGCCGCTTGTGGCTCGAATGCAAGCAATAACAACAGCGCCTCCACTCCAGGTACAAATGGCTCTAAAAACGAAAGCACAGCCTATGTTCCTAAAGAGTTAAAGGTACAGTTCGTCCCTTCCCAAAATGCAGATACACTCGAAGCCAAAGCCAAACCGCTCGAAAAGCTGCTGGGGGACAAGCTCGGAATTCCGGTAAAAGTAACCGTATCTCCTGACTATAATACGATTGTGGAAGCCATGTCTTCTAAACAGGTAGATGTAGGATTTCTTCCGCCAAATGCCTATGTACTGGCCCACGATAACCGCAAAGCAGCCGACTTGCTCCTGCAAGCTCAACGCTACGGCATTGAAGATGCCACAGGCAAAGACACGACTGAAAAAGTAAACTTTTATAAAGCCATGATCGTGGTGAAAAAAGATTCTTCGATAAAAAGCCTGGCTGATCTGAAAGGCAAGAAGGTTGGCTGGCAAAATGTAACCTCCTCCGCAGGTTATGTGTACCCCGCAGCAGAACTGAAAAAAGCTGGCGTGGATCCAGACACGGATGTGCAAGGTGTGACAATCAAAGGCCACGACGCTGCTATTTTGTCGCTACTGAACGGTCAGGTTGATGCAGTCGCCGTTTTCCAGGATGCACGTAACACAGTGAAGAAGGAAATCCCGGACGTATTTGAAAAAACACGTGTCATTCATTACACAGCTAAAATTCCAAATGACACTGTCAGCGTACGTTCCGATATGGATCAAACGTGGAGAGATAAAATCGCCCAAGCCTTTATTGACATTGCCAACGATCCTGAAGGCGGCGAAATCATTAAGGAAATTTACACCCATGTAGGTTATGAAAAAGGCGACGATAAGAACTTCGACTCTGTGCGTGAATACGCAGAAGCTGTCGGCCAAGCAGTAAAGTAACAGCTACGAAACAGGCTTTACGAATGACAGGGCAGCACCGTCCATGTATTCATGGCGGTGTTGTTTTCATTCCACCCCATGGGGAGAAAGTTGGGAGCATATGATCGAATTTCGAAACGTATCGAAAACATACCCGAATGGCACCAAAGGGTTGAACAATATTAATTTAACGATCGAGAAGGGAGAAATGATCGTCATTGTCGGCTTATCCGGTGCAGGTAAGTCCACCCTGCTGCGTTCCATTAACCGGCTGCATGACATTACGTCCGGCGACATCGTTGTAGGTGGCAGGTCTGTCACGTCTGCCGGAAGCAGCGAACTGCGGCGCATTCGCCGTGATATCGGCATGATCTTTCAAAGCTTCAATCTGGTTAAGCGTTCGACGGTGCTTCGCAACGTACTTTCCGGCCGCGTCGGCTATCATTCGACGCTGCGGACTATTCTCGGTCTCTTCCCGAAGGAAGATATCGAACTGGCACTAACGGCACTGGAACGCGTGAATATCCGCGAAAAAGCTTACAGCCGGGCCGATGAGCTATCCGGCGGCCAGCAGCAGCGTGTATCCATTGCGCGTGCTCTGGCGCAGGAGGCCACAATCATTCTGGCAGACGAGCCTGTCGCGTCGCTTGATCCGCTGACCACCCGCCAGGTGATGGACGACCTCCAGCGAATCAACCGGGAAATGCAGATTACGACCATTGTCAATCTGCATTTCATTGATCTGGCGCGCGAATATGCTACGCGGATCATCGGATTACGCGCCGGAGAAGTCGTGTTCGACGGCACGCCGGAGGAGGCTACGGATGAAGCCTTCGCAGAGATCTACGGCCGGGCTATCAAGCATGATGAACTGCTAGGAGTGGGATCATGAAGCCTGACTCTACTGCCCAGCCGCTCTCTTCGATACAACCGTCACCATCTGCGGGACCGCCGCAGCCAGGCAAGCCGCCCGCAGGGCCACCTTTGCCAGGACGTTACAAGCGTTACGCCACCTGGATAATTTTTATTGTGGTGCTGGTAGCCTGTTCCATTCATACAGATGCCACGCCTTACCAATTGATCGTTGGCTTACCGGAGATGGGCAAATTGCTGGAGGAAATGTTTCCTCCTGACTGGAGTTACCTGCCTACCATCTGGAATCCGATGCTGGAAACGATCCAGATCGCCATTGTCGGCACGACGCTGGGAGCCATTTTGGCAATCCCTGTCGCGTTGCTGTGCGCCTATAATGTGATGCCGCGCAAGCTGATCTCGCTGCCGATGCGCACAATTCTGAATCTGGTACGGACGATACCTGATTTGCTGTTTGCTTCGATCTTTGTGGCCGTGTTCGGCATCGGACCGTTTGCCGGGATGCTGGCCCTGCTCTTCTTCTCCTTC